>CADAPN010000085.1 GCA_902789835.1 Oscillospiraceae bacterium | reverse complement strand
AGGAAACGGTGTACCTTTCCCATCCACTCGCTGTCACGGCGGGCCAGATAGTCGTTCACCGTGACGATGTGGACGCCCTCGCCCGCCAGCGCGTTCAGATAAGCCGGGAGAACCGCCACAAGGGTCTTGCCTTCACCGGTCTTCATCTCGGCGATGCGCCCCTGGTGGAGCACAATGCCGCCGATGATCTGGACCGGGAAGGGCTTCATTCCCAGCACGCGCCAGGCCGCTTCCCGCGCCGTGGCGAAGGCATCCGGAAGGATGTCGTCCAGGGTCTCGCCCTCCGCGAGTCTGGCCTTGAGTTCTTCGGTTTTATGACGCAGCTGCTCATCCGAGAGCCTGCCGTATTCCTCTTCCTTTGCCTCAACCGCTTTCGCGATGGGCATGATCCGTTTCAGTTCTCTGTCGGAATAGCTTCCGAACAGCTTTGAAAAAAGTCCCATAGGTTCCTCCGGAACAATGATAAATTGGAAATGGTAAATGATAAATGAATAAATACAATTACATGATACAGGTCTGACTCACGCGGAAGGTCGCATACCCATACGAATATACAGTATATCATAAACTTATGAAGAAAAAAAGCACGAATTTGTATCTTGTCCCTTTTCCGCTCTTGTGGTAAAATAGTATGCTGATTATGCTGCAATCGAGAAGCCTGCAGAACCGGGAACCCGGCTTCTGTCAGAAAGGCGGCAGGATGGAGGACGCTCATGACCAGAATCGGTTTCGACAACGAAAAGTACGTGAAGCTTCAGTCCCAGAACATCCGGGACCGGATTTCCCAGTTCGGTGGAAAACTGTATCTTGAGTTCGGCGGAAAGCTCTTTGACGACTATCACGCCGCCAGGGTTCTGCCGGGCTTTGAGCCGGACAGCAAGGTGAAAATGCTGCTGGAGATGAAGGATGACGCGGAGATTGTGATTGTGCTCTCGGCGGATGATATCGAGCGCGCAAAGCGCCGCGGAGATCTCGGAATCACCTATGACGAGGATACGCTCCGCCTGATCGACGCTTTCCGGGGCATCGGCCTCTATATCGGCAGTGTCGTCATTACGCACTACCGCGAGCAGAGCGCCGCCGAAAAGTTCATCAAGCGGCTGGAAATGCTGGGCATCCGGGTGTTCCGGCATTTCATCATTCCGGACTATCCGTCCAACGTCCCCCTGATTGTTTCGGAAGAAGGCTTTGGCAGGAACGAGTACATCGAAACCACACGCGGCCTTGTGGTCGTCACGGCTCCCGGCCCCGGCAGCGGGAAAATGGCCACCTGCCTCAGCCAGCTTTATCACGAGCACAAGCGCGGGATCACGGCGGGCTATGCGAAGTTCGAGACCTTCCCGATCTGGAACCTGCCCCTCAAGCACCCGGTGAACCTGGCCTATGAGGCGGCCACCGCCGACCTTGACGACGTGAACATGATTGACCCCTTCCACCTGGATGCCTACGGAAAGACGACGGTAAACTACAACCGCGACGTGGAGATCTTTCCGGTGCTGGAGGCCATGTTCAAGCAGATTTACGGCGAGAGTCCGTACAAGAGCCCCACGGACATGGGCGTCAACATGGCCGGCTTCTGCATTTTCGACGACGAGGCCTGCTGCGAGGCCTCCAAGCAGGAGATCATCCGCCGCTGGTACGCGGCCGCCTGCGCGGTGCGCGAGGGTCTTTCCGACGGGGCCGAACAGCGGAAGATTGAGCTGATTCTGAACTCCATGGGCGCCGGTCCCAACGACCGTCCGGTGGTGGCGGCAGCCCTGCAGCGTGCCGAGGAGACCGAAGGCCCCGCCGTGGCCATTGAGCTTCCGGACGGGCGCATCATCACAGGCAAGACCACCGCGCTGCTCGGCGCCGCGTCCGCCTGCCTGATGAACGCGCTGAAGGCCCTAGCCGGAATCGACAAGAAGCTTCAGATTATCACGCCAAGCATCATCGAGCAGATCCAGCACCTGAAGGTGGAACATCTCGGAAACCGCAACCCCAGGATGCACACGGACGAGCTTCTGATCACGCTTGCCATCTGTGCCGTCACCAATCCCATTGCGGGGCGGGCCATTGAAGAGCTCAGCTCTCTTCGCGGCTGTGAGGCGCATTCAAGCGTCATTCTCTCCCATGTTGACATCGAGCTGTTCAAAAAAATCGGAGTCAACATGACCTTTGAGCCCCGCTACCAGGTAAAAAAACTCTTTCACAAGTGAGAAACAACATGCAAAACGACAACAAATCAGGTCACATCAAGCACGAAGACATCGACATGGATACGCACGATCGGGCTGTACGCCGCAATGCCGGCAGCCACAGCGCCGGTCAGGCCAAGTCCTCCAACGCGCCGCTCTGGCTCATCTGCATCCTTATCTTTATCGGGATCGTGGGCTTCTTTCTCATCCGTCTCCCCGCAAAGCTGAAGCCCGCCGAAAATGCCCAGGTGGAGCTTAGTTCTCCCGAGCCTCAGGCGACGGCGGAAGCGCTTCCCTCCGCGGCCCCGGAATCTGAGCCTGCCGATGAGGGCAGTCTTCTGATCGTGGAGGGTGCCGAGCCCAGCGCGGAACCGGAGACCGCAGCGGACAGCGCGGAAGTTCTTTCGGCCCCGGAAACCCCTGCAACGACCCCGGCGCCGGGCGTCCATATCCACAGCTTTGTCAAGGGGGTCTGCTCCGTCTGCGGCGCGAAGCCGGAGTTTCTGACGGACTGGCTGCCGGATGAGTTCTATCAGGAGGCGGAACACGGCGGTACCGTCACCGCGGTGGAATATGACACCGAGGCCTTTGCCGCCTATGAACAGATCTCCTATCACAAGCGGATGAACGTCTATCTCCCCTACGGCTATGACGAGAGCAAACCGTACAACGTTCTGGTTCTGATCCACGGTCAGGGCGACAATGAGGACGACTGGCTGGTGGAAACCCACGAAAGCGACGGGCACGCCATGTGCGGCAGGGTGATTCTGGACAACATCTTTGAAAAGGGCCTAGCCGAGCCCTGCATCGTCGTGACCCCCGTCACCGAGACCAAGTTCGTTCAGGGTCTGACTGCCGGGATCGTTCAGATGCAGGATGAACTTCGCAAAACCATCCTCCCCTATATTGTCGAGCACTACAGCACCTATGCCAAAGACGGAAGCGAAGCCAGCCTTCAGGCGGCCAGAAGCCACTTCGGTCTCGGCGGGCTTTCAAACGGTGCCCTCTTTGTTTATGAAGGCGGCATGCGTCAGGATTTCGATCTCTTTGGAAGCTACTGTGCCTTCTCCGGCAACGGTGAGCCCTGGAAGACCGTCAGCGCGATTCAGTCCGATGAATTCGCCTCGCTTCCGGTGGACTGCCTGTTTACCGGCGCCGGTTCCCTGAACGACTGGCAGCAGAATTATACCAAGATCGGCTTTGAGCACTTCGTGGAAAAAGATTCCCGCTTTGTCGAGGGTGAGAACGCCTGGCGTGTGGACGTCGACGGCGGGCATGAGTGGAAGGTCTGGTATACCTGCCTCTACAATGCCATGCAGGTCATGTTTCAGTCAATGTGAAATGCGCAACTGTATTGCTTAAATGTATATCTCCCCGCCTCCGGCGGGGAGATATACGAGCAAGATAGCAAGATATTTCGGTAAAGAGTATATATTTAAGAGGAGAGTTCGATGCTAAGCGTAAATGACCTCAGCATGCAGTTTGGCCCTTCGGTGCTGTTCAGCCGGGTGGATCTTCAGTTCACCGCAGGCAACTGCTACGGCATCATCGGTGCCAACGGCGCCGGGAAATCCACCTTTATCAAGATTCTCTCCGGCGAGCTGGAGCCGACAAGCGGTTCGGTGGTGCTTGCGCCCAAAAAGCGCATGTCCGTCCTGAAGCAGAACCAGAGCCTCTATGACAATTGCGTCGTGCTGGACACCGTCATCATGGGAAACCAGCGCCTCTATGACTGCGGCAAGGAAAAGGACGCCATCTATGAAAAAGAGGACTTCTCCGACGAGGACGGCATCCGCGCCGCCGAGCTGGAGGAGGAGTTTGCCGAGCTGGGCGGCTGGGAAGCCGAGAGCGATGCCGGCCGGATCCTGCAGGGTCTGGGTGTGCCGGTGGAACTGCATGGACAGCTGATGAGCGAAATCGATCCCCGGCTGAAGGTCAAGGTCCTTCTGGCCCAGGCGCTTTTCGGTCATCCGGACGTCATTCTTCTGGACGAGCCGACCAACAACCTGGACCTGCAGAGCGTGGTCTGGCTGGAGGACTTCCTGATGGACTATGAAGGGACGGTGCTGGTGGTGAGCCACGACCGCTACTTCCTCAACAACGTCTGCACCCACATTGTCGATATCGACTACGGCAAGATCAAGATGTATGTCGGCAACTACGATTTCTGGTACGAATCAAGCCAGCTGATTCAAAAGCTGATCCGGGACCAGAACAAGCGGGCCGAGCAGAAGATTCAGGAGCTGCAGACCTTTATCGCACGCTTCTCGGCCAACCGCAGCAAGTCGCGTCAGGCCACCAGCCGGCGAAAGCTTCTGGACAAGATTACCGTGGAAGAGCTCCCCGCCTCCGGGCGGCGCTACCCCTGGGTCGGGTTCAAGGCGGACCGCGAGCCCGGCAAGGACCGGCTGTTTGTGACGGAGCTTTCCAAGAGCGTCGACGGAGTAAAGCTTCTGGACAAGGTCAGCTTCATCGTGGGCAAGGAGGACAAGATCGCCGTCATTGGCCGGAACGAGCTTGCCGTGACGATGCTGTTTCAGATCCTGATGGGCCTGGAAGAGCCCGACAGCGGCACGGTCAAATGGGGCGCCAGCATCCAGCCGGCCTATTTTCCGAAGGATCACAACGCCTTCTTTGACAGCTTTGATGAGGATCTGATCGAATGGATGCGCCAGTTCTCCGAGGACAAGCGGGAGAGCTATCTCCGGACCTTCCTGGGCCGGATGCTTTTCTCGGGGGACGATGTGTACAAGCCGGCAAAGGTTCTCTCCGGCGGCGAGAAGGTCCGATGCATGCTGAGCCGGATGATGCTTTCGGGGGCCAACTTCCTCGTACTGGACCAGCCGACCAACCATCTGGACCTGGAGAGCATCGCCGCGCTGAACAATGGCCTGGAGGCCTTCAAGTACAACGTGATCTTCTCCTGTCACGACCATCAGCTGACCCAGACCGTCGCCAACCGCATCATCGAGATTAAGGAAGACGGAAGCATCATCGACCGCCTCTGCACCTATGACGAGTATATGGACCTGATCCACGAATAAACGGATTCTTTCATTTAACATTTATCATTTAACATTTCACATTGAATTCTGGGGGTACGACGTGAAAAAAGCCATCGTAAGTGTGTTCGCCAAGGATGCGCGCGGCATCACCGCCTATGTGACGGCGCTGCTTGCCGACCGGGACATCAACATCCTCGACATCAGCCAGACGCTGATGCAGGAGTATTTCGCGATGATCATGCTGGTGGATCTGGAGGCCTGTCCCCTGCCGTTTCACGAGCTTTCAGACTGGCTGAAGGAGCAGGGCGAGAAACGCGCCCTGGACATCCACATCCAGCGGGAAGAAATCTTTGAGGCGATGCACCGGATATGAGTTACCTGATGAACAGCAGCGAGATTCTGCAGACGATCCGGATGATCGACCAGCAGCACCTGGACGTGCGCACCGTAACCATGGGCATCAGTCTTCTGGACTGCGCATCCGACACGACGGCCCGCTGCGCCGGGAAGGTGTATGACAAGATCTGCCGCTGTGCCGAGCGCCTGGTGCCGGAATGTGAGACGATCGAGCGGGAATACGGCATCCCCATCGTGAACAAGCGCGTGTCGGTGACACCGATTTCCCTTGTCGCCGCGTCCTGCACCGAGCAGGACTACAGCCCCATCGCCCTGGCGATGGACCGGGCGGCAACGGCGGTCGGGATCAATTTCATCGGCGGTTTTTCCGCCTTGGCCCAGAAGGGCTTCACCGAAAGCGACCGGAGACTGGTCTGCTCGATTCCGAACTCCCTTGCCGAGACCAATCTTGTCTGCTCCAGTGTGAACGTGGGGTCCACCAAAGCCGGCATCAACATGGACGCCGTGCTGCTCTGCGGCCAGATCATCCGTCAGACTGCGGAAAAAAGCGATATGGGCTGTGCCAAGCTCGTGATCTTCTGCAACGCGGTGGAGGACAATCCCTTCATGGCGGGTGCCTTCCACGGCGTCGGGGAGCCGGAATGCGTCATTAACGTCGGTGTCTCCGGCCCGGGTGTCGTGGCCGAAGCCCTGAAAGCCTGCAAGGGCGAGCGTATCGACGTGGTGGCCGAGACCATCAAGCGCACCGCCTTTAAAATCACCCGCATGGGACAGCTGGTAGCCCAGGAGGCCTCCCGGCGTCTGGGTGTTCCCTTTGGCGTGGTGGATCTGTCTCTGGCTCCCACCCCGGCCATCGGCGACAGCGTGGCCGAGATTCTGGAGCTCATCGGTCTGGAACGCTGCGGCACCCACGGGACCACGGCGGCGCTTGCGCTGCTCAACGACGCGGTCAAGAAAGGCGGCGTCATGGCAAGCTCCCACGTGGGCGGTCTCTCGGGCGCGTTCATTCCCGTCTCCGAGGACGCCGGAATGATCCGCGCGGCCGGCGAAGGCGCCCTGACCATCGACAAGCTGGAGGCCATGACCTGTGTCTGCTCCGTGGGCCTCGACATGATCGCGGTGCCCGGGGACACGACGGCGGAAACCCTCGCCGCCATCATTGCCGACGAAGCCGCCATCGGCATGATCAACAACAAAACCACCGCCGTTCGCCTGATTCCCGCCATCGGGAAGAAGGTCGGCGACCGGGTGGATTTCGGCGGTCTGCTGGGCAGTGCGCCCGTCATGCCGGTACACGGCGAGAGCGCGGCGGAGTTTGTCTCCCGCGGCGGCAGAATCCCCGCCCCGCTGCACTCGTTGAGGAACTGAGAGAAACATAAAAACGCCCCGCCGAAAGGCGGGGCTGCTTCATGCCGGTCTCTTATCCTCTGACCGCAGGGGTGGCCGTCAGCTTCTGGCCGATGCAGTTCATAACGGAAACGCCCCGCCGAAAGGCGGGGCGTTTCCTGTCCGTTCATTTATCTCTTGACTGAGGTATAGATCGTCAGCTTCTGGCCGATGCTGATAACATCCGGATTCTTGATGTTGTTCCACTGGGCAATCTGCTGATAGGGCACCGCAAAGCGCTGGCCGATGCCGCTCAGGACATCACCGGGGGCCACGGTATAAATGATATAGTTGCCGTAGTCGACATACACGCCGTTTGCATACTGCCAGCCGCCGCTGACCTGGCCCAGATCTTTTTCATTGATGATTTCAGACATTTTTGTACGCTCCTTTTCTTTGTACAGGTGGGTTTCTTTTGCTTACAGGGTCATTGTAGCACGCGAACCGTCACACAAGTGTCACACTGAAAAAGCAAGAACGCTCCGGCAGTATAAGCCGAAGCGTTCTTGCTTTTTCCCGCGGGAACGGGAAGCCTGTTCATCCGATGATCAGGCAATGGCCTTCTTGGCCATGTCGCAGAGTGCGGTGAAGGCGGCAGGGTCGTGAATCGCAGTCTCGGAGAGCATCTTGCGGTTCATCTCAACACCGGCCAGCTTCAGGCCGTGCATGAAGGTGGAGTAATTCATGCCGTTCATCTTGCAGCCCGCGCTGATGCGGGTGATCCAGAGCTGACGGAAGTCGCGCTTTTTCTGCTTGCGGCCGATATAAGCATAGCGGCCGGACTTCATCATCTGCTCGTTTGCCATCTTATAGTGGCGGGACTTGTTGCCCCAGTATCCCTTTGCCAGGCCCAGAATCTTGTTTCTGTGCTTGCGGGTCATCATTGCGCCTTTAACTCTTGCCATCGTTCTATCCTCCTGTTATCCGTCTGCCCTTATTTGTAAGGGATCATTTTCTTGA
>CADAPN010000084.1 GCA_902789835.1 Oscillospiraceae bacterium | reverse complement strand
GCCAGACACCGGGCCGAATCTCAGTTCTGGAATATTCCATAGGATATGAGCCTTCTTTCTGGTTTCTTGAAATAATATATTACTATAACATAAATATAGTAAAATTGGTAGAGAAAGATTCCTCCGCGAGAGGATTTTTACAGGAAAGAACAGAAGGGAGGGCAGTAACGGGATCATGACAGAACGCCGGAAACAACAATCCGGGGTGAAATCATAAGGTGACAAGAAAAAACACTTGACACCTGCTCCGCCCTGTGGTATGATCACCAGGCTTTCAATCGGAGAGGGGGCGTCGGCATGCCGCAGACGGGCACGATGGAAGTGCTGTCCGGACGCAGCGGGCGTACGAGCCCGCAGGAACGTGTTTATCTCAGCACGCTGCTGGATGCCTACGGAGAGCTCCTTGCCCCGCGCCAGCGGGAATGCTGTGACCTCTACTTCAACGAAGACCTGTCGCTCTCCGAGATTGCCGAAACCTGCGGCATCAGCCGGCAGGGGGCCTGGGACAATATCCGCCGCGGGTCGGAAGCCCTGGAGGAAATGGAGATGAAAACCGGGCTGCTGCGCCGGCAGATCAAGACAGGCGAAGGCCTTCGGCATCTGGCGGAGACCCTGCGGAAGCTGGAGACGATGTGCGGGGAGGAAAGCACACTGCGAGAGCGGATTCACGGCGCGGCCGAAGAGGTCCGGGCACTTCTGAAGACGGAGGACTGATGGAACATGGCGTTTGAGAGCTTATCCGACAAGTTAACCGCGGCCTTCAAGAAGCTGCGCGGCAAGGGCCGTCTGACCCAGGCGGACATCAAGGAAGCCATGCGCGAGGTGCGCTTGGCCCTCCTGGAGGCTGACGTCAGCTACAAGGTCGTCAAGGACTTCACGAAAACAGTGACGGAGCGCGCCAGCGGCGCGGAGGTGCTGGAGGCTCTTTCTCCGGCTCAGATGGTCATCAAGATCGTCAACGAAGAACTCTGCGGCCTGATGGGCGGCGAGAACGAGAAGCTTAACATCTCCTCGAAGACTCCGTCGGTGGTGATGCTGGTGGGCCTGCAGGGCGCCGGCAAAACGACAAACGGCGCGAAGCTGGCCGCTTACATCCGCAAGCAGGGAAAGCGCCCGCTGCTGGCGGCATGCGATATTTACCGCCCCGCGGCGATCAAGCAGCTCGAGACGGTCGGCGCACAGCTGGATATCCCGGTGTTCCAGATGGGACAGACCAATCCGGTGGATATTGCAAAAGCGGCCGTGGAACATGCAAAGAAGCACGGCAACGACATTGTCTTTCTTGACACAGCCGGCCGTCTTCACATCGACGAGGCCCTGATGGCGGAGCTTCAGCAGATCCGCGACGCGGTGGAACCGGCGGAAATCCTGCTGGTGGTTGACGCCATGACCGGACAGGACGCGGTGAACGCGGCGACGGCTTTTGACGAGGCCCTCGGCGTGACCGGCGTCATGCTGACCAAGCTGGACGGCGACGCCCGCGGCGGTGCGGCGCTCTCGATCCGGGCGGCCACCGGCAAGCCGATCAAGTTCATCGGCACGGGTGAGAAGCTTGACATGATTGAGCCCTTCCACCCCGACCGGATGGCTTCGCGGATTCTGGGAATGGGCGATGTGCTGACGCTGATCGAAAAGGCGGAGCAGAGCTTCGACCAGAAGAAGGCGGCGGAGGCCGCGGAAAAGCTGCTCTCCAACCGCTTTACCCTGACGGATTATCTGGACCAGATGAACCAGCTCAAGGGAATGGGGGATCTGGGCGACCTCGCGGGAATGATTCCCGGAATGGATGCCAAAGCGCTCAAGGGCGCGAAGATGGACGACAAGCTGATGGCCCGCCAGGAGGCGATCATTCTTTCCATGACGAAGGCAGAGCGGCAGAACCCTGCGATGCTGAACTCCTCCCGCAAAAGGCGTATCGCCGCGGGTTCCGGAACCTCGGTTGTGGACGTGAACCGCCTGCTGAAGCAGTATGATGCCATGCAGCAGATGGTCAAGCAGCTCTCCGGCAAGAACATGAAGAAGCTGCAGAAAAAGATGGGCCGCATGGGCGGCGGCGGAGGCTTCCCCGGACTGGGCGGCGGCTTCCGATTCTGAACGATGTCATCGGCGGGTGAGCGGAATGCAGCGCGCCGCATGCATAAATTTCCCCGGCATTTATAATGAAACTAACTTGGAGGTGAAGATAGGATGGTTAAGATCAGACTTCGCAGAATGGGTGCAAAGAAAGCGCCTTACTATCGCATTGTTGTGGCGGATTCCCGCTTCCCGCGCGACGGCCGCTTCATCGAGGAAGTCGGCGTGTACAACCCGTCTGCTGACAGCGATAAGCTGAAGGTTGACATGGAGCGCGTTCAGTACTGGATCTCCAACGGTGCGCAGCCGACCGATACCGTACGCGGCCTGTTAAAAAAGGTCGAAGCATAAGTTAAGGAGTTTCCATGAAAGAGCTATTGACCTACATTGTACAGAGCCTTGTAGATCATCCGGATGAGGTCTCCGTGACCGAACGCAAGGTCGACGGAGAAACGATCCTCGAGGTCCGCGTGGCCGACGGCGATATGGGCAAGGTCATAGGCCGGCAAGGCAGGATTGTCAAGCAGATCCGTGTGCTGATGCGGGCTGTCGCCCAGAGAAAGGGCAAGAAAGTCTCAGTCGAGATTCTGGACTGAGAACGGAGTGTGGAGTTTGACCTGAGAATTCGTCTCGGGATGAACTTCACATTTCCTGTTTCCGGGACTCTTTGATTTGTGATCGGTTTCGATGCAAAGGAGAAAACCAAGTTGAAATACAGGCGGATGATCACAGGCCTTCTGCTTCTTGCGGTGCTGTGCCTGATGCTTTCGGGATGCGGAGCCTTTCAGGTGCAGATGGCCAAAACCACCACGCGTATGGCAAAACTGGATAACTTTCATGCCGATGTCGAGGCCTATGCCGAAACGCGGATGAACATCGGCGGGCAGAAGATCCGCATGGATGCGGTTGTGACCGGCGACTTTGATATGGCCCTGGATCCGCTTTTGATCAAAACGGACCTTCATCTGTCAACATTGGGGGTCGAGCGTGATCTGCGCCTTTATATCCAGAAGGAATACGACACCTGGACCTTTGCCCCCTGGGACGAAGAGCGGCTGATCGACAAGGCGACCATCGAAGAACGAAGCGCAAAGCGCAGCCGCGCGGTTCAGGCTCTGAAGCTGCTGATCAAGTGCGGAGACTTCTTCCTGGACCCGGTAGATGATACGGTGAATGATATTCCGGCACACCGATATGACGGAGTCCTGCCGGAGGAATATGTGAATGAGGCGCTGGTTCTGCTGAACATCATGGAGGAAGAAGAGGCGGCGCAGCAAAACACAGGGGACGATGCGGAAGTCTCATCCACCGATCCGGCGGAGAACACGGCCGAAGGGGAAGCTTCCGAGGAGAGCGTCCCGGAGGGAATTCCCACCAGTATCTGGGTCAACGACGACGGAATGATCATTCAGGTGGATGTGGATCTGGCAGGCTATCTGCAGAAGCTGATGGATGGCGGCCTGGAGATCCTTCTGACGGATTATGATCTGGACGGTCTGATCCTGGCGTCTGAACTGAAATATATCGATGTCCGTCTGACCTTCTCCCAGTTTGATGAAGTTCCGACACTTCGTCTGCCGGACAACTGACACGGAGCCTGAAAGCAGAATGAATGAGGCGAGATCATGAAACAGGCGTATATTGAAGCCGGACGCATCACCAACACACACGGCGTCCGCGGAGAAGTGAAGATCGAGGTCTGGCTGGATACGGCGGAAGATCTCAAGCATTACCGCCGCATTTTTATCGACGGGCAGGAGAGAAAACTCCTCTCCGTCCGGCCGCAGAACCGCTTTGCCATCGCAAAGCTGGATCAGGTGGATGATGTCAACGCGGCAATGCCCTTCAAAGGCAAGACCGTCTATATCGCCCGGGAAGACGCACCGCTCCCGCCGGGCGGCTATTTCCTGCAGGATCTGCTGGATGCACGCGTTGTATCGGAGGATGGAAGCACGGTCGGCGTCCTGACGGAGATCCTGGAACGGCCGGCCAATAACGTCTATGTGGTAACGAATCCGGAGGGAAGGGAAATCCTGATCCCCGCGGTTCCGGCCTTTGTCCTCCGGGCGGATGCGGAGAACGGCGTCGTGACGGTGCGCCTGCTGGAGGGAATGTAAGCCATGGCAGAATTGCGGGTTGACATCCTGACGCTTTTTCCGGACACGGTGAACGCGATGCTCCATGAGAGCATTCTGGGGCGCGCGGCGAAAAAGGGGATTCTGGATCTTCGATGCACCCAGATTCGTGACTATACGGAAAACAAACAGTGCCAGGTGGATGATTACCCCTATGGAGGAGGCTTCGGCTGCGTCATGATGGCTCAGCCGCTGAAATCGTGCCTCGAGGCTGTCCTGCACGAGGGAGAAGCACATCGGAGAGTGATCTATCTCTCGCCCCAGGGAAAGCCCTTTACCCAGGAGACAGCGAGGCGCCTGCAGCGGGACTATGACCATCTCGTATTGGTCTGCGGTCACTATGAGGGAATTGACGAGCGCTTTATCGAGGCCTGTGTGGATGAAGAGATCTCCCTGGGCGACTTCGTGCTGACCGGGGGAGAGATCGCGGCCCTGGCGGTGACGGACGCCGTCTGCCGGCTGGTGCCGGGCGTCCTTTCCGATCCCCAGTGCTACATCGGCGAGAGCCACTGGGACGGGCTGCTTGAGTATCCCCAGTACACCAGACCGGAAGTCTGGGAGGGGAGAGCGGTGCCGGAGGTGCTGCTGGGCGGCGATCATGAGAAGGTAGGACGCTGGCGGCGCCTGAAGCAGTTGGAACGGACGAGAGACAAACGGCCGGATCTGTTCCGAGCCTTTCAGCCGGAAAGCGAAGAGGACAGGGAACTGCTCAGAGAGCTTGAGCGGGCGGAACATACCGTCCGCCTTACCGAGCAGGTGACCTGCCGCCCGGCCACGGAAGAAGACCTGCCGGAGATTCTTCGCATCCGGGAGGAGGCGAGACGAAGTCTCAAAAAGCTCCGCGTGGATCAATGGCAGGGACCTGAGCCGGACGAGGCGCGGTTCCGCGAGGAAATCGGGCAGGGGGAGTGCTTTGTGCTGCTGCACGGAACGGAGATCGGCGGCTTCTTCACATTGAGCCGGAGACCGGAACCCCGCTACGAAGATATTCGCGACGGGAAATGGACCGAGGTGCCGGCCAGCGCGATTCTGCGCCATGCCGCGGTCTCGGAAAAATATCGCGGGAGCGGCCTTGCCGAAGCGCTGATCCGCGCAGCGGAAGACGAGACCCGGACGGCCGGACTTCGCTGCCTGCGGACGGATACCCATCGCAGAAACAAGCCCATGCAGCGGCTTCTGCGGAATACGGGATTTCGCTATCGCGGCAATGTGGACGTGGAAACAGAAGCGGGGCACGACCCCGCGCGGCAATGCTTTGAAAAACTGCTGAAGGAGAAAAAAGCATGAAACGGACCCAAATCTTCACCCTTGTGATGGCCATTTTCTGGACGGTTGTGGGTGTGCTGGCCCTGATTCTGGCAGCCCGCAGCACCGGTCTGGACACCAGCATGAAAATCGTGCTGGCATTCCTTGCCTTCGTGGCCATCGCCGGAAACTGGCTCCGGTGGTACCGCAGCCGATGAGCAGGCTTACCGATCCTTCCGAGATCCGCCGGCTGCTGGATGCCTACGGCTTTCGGTTTTCCAAATCCCTGGGACAGAACTTCCTCATCGACGCGTCCGTGCCGGAACGGATCGCCGACAGTGTCGGCGCCGACCGGGAGTGCGCGGTGCTGGAGGTCGGGCCGGGAATCGGCTGCCTCACGGCGGAGCTTTCCAAACGTGCCGGACAGGTCCTGTCTGTGGAACTTGACCGCAGGCTGCAGCCCCTTCTGCGGGAGACGCTTGCTTCCGCCGACAATACGGAGATTCTGTTTGCGGACATCATGAAGCTGGACCTGAGGGAACTTGCATCAGAGCGTATGACACGGCCGACGAAGCTTGTCTGCGCGAACCTCCCATATAACATCACATCGCCTGTCCTCACCGCCCTGATCGAGGCGGACTGCTTTAAGCGGATCTGTGTCATGATCCAGAAAGAGGTGGCCGAGCGCATCTGCGCCGGGCCGGGAACGAAGGACTATGGCGCGTTCGGTCTGTTTGTGCAGTGGTTTTATGAACCGGAACTGCTTTTTACCGTGCCGCCGCACTGCTTTATGCCGCAGCCGAAGGTTACCTCGGCGGTGATTCGCCTGACAAGACGCGCCGTGCCGCCGGCAGAGGTGCGGGATGAGAAGCTGCTCTTCCGCGTGATCCGCGCAGCCTTCAACCAGAGACGCAAGACCTTGGTCAACGCCCTGAGCGCCGCGGAGCCCCGGCTTTCAAAGACGAACTGTGAAAGAATTCTCAAACTTTGCGATTTGGACACAAATATTCGAGGTGAAAAGCTGGATCTTGTGGATTTTGCAAGAATCAGCAACGAAATAGCCAATTTTGAATCTGCGGATTTGTAAGTAAAATGCATTGATTTTAAGGCTTGTTTTGTGTTACATTATGACTTGGCCTTAAGTATCTTATTTTTGATTATTTCATGTAAGTGGAAAGGAAAAAGACAATGAGCAAAAAGTATGTCTATCTGTTCTCGGAAGGCAATGCGAACATGCGTGAGCTGCTCGGCGGAAAAGGTGCCAACCTCGCCGAGATGAGCAACATCGGTCTGCCGGTTCCCCAGGGCTTCACCATCACCACCGAAGCCTGCACCCAGTATTATGCCGACGGCCGTCAGATCAATGACGAAATCATGGCGGAGATTATGAAGAATGTCGCCACCATGGAAGAGATCAACGGCAAGAAGTTCGGCGATCTGGAGAACCCGCTGCTGGTTTCCGTTCGCTCCGGTGCCCGGGCCTCCATGCCCGGCATGATGGACACAATCCTGAACCTCGGCCTGAACGACGATGTCGTCGCCGCCATGATCAAGGGCAACCCCGATCCCAAGTTCGAGCGCTTTGTCTATGACTCCTACCGCCGCTTTATCCAGATGTTCTCCGACGTCGTCATGGAAGTCGGAAAGAAGTATTTTGAGCAGCTGATCGACGAGATGAAGGCCCGCAAGGGCGTCGTGTACGACGTGGAGCTCACCGCCGCAGACCTGAAGGAGCTGGCAGAGCAGTTCAAGGCCGAGTATAAGAAGCAGATCGGCGAAGACTTCCCCTCCGACCCCGTCGTGCAGCTGAAGGAAGCCATCCGTGCCGTGTTCCGCTCCTGGGACAACCCGCGTGCCAACTACTACAGACAGCAGAACGACATCCCCTATTCCTGGGGCACTGCCGTCAATGTCATGCCGATGGTCTTCGGCAACCTGAACGAGAACTCCGGCACCGGCGTCGCCTTTACGCGTGACCCGGCCACCGGTGAGAAGAAGCTCATGGGTGAGTTCCTCACCAATGCCCAGGGCGAAGACGTCGTCGCCGGTGTCCGCACCCCGATGCCCATCTCCGAGATGGCCAACAAGTTCCCCGAGGCCTATGAGCAGTTCGTCAAGGTCTGCGCCCTCCTGGAGGATCACTACCGCGACATGCAGGACATGGAGTTCACCGTCGAGAACGGCAAGCTCTACATGCTCCAGTGCCGCAACGGCAAGCGCACCGCACAGGCCGCGCTGAAAATCGCCTGCGACCTCGTTGACGAAGGCATGATCGACGAGAAGAAGGCCGTCCTCATGATCGAGCCGCGCAACCTCGACACCCTTCTGCATCCGCAGTTTGACGCGGACAAGCTGAAGGCCGCCACCCCAATCGGCAAGGGCCTCGGCGCCTCTCCCGGTGCCGCCTGCGGCCGTGTCGTCTTCTCCGCGGAAGATGCCAAGGCCTGGGCCGCCCGCAAGGAAAAGGTCGTTCTGGTCCGTCTCGAGACCAGCCCCGAGGACATCGAAGGCATGGCTGCGGCCCAGGGCATCCTGACGGTCCGCGGCGGTATGACCAGCCACGCGGCGGTTGTTGCCCGCGGCATGGGCAAGTGCTGCGTCTCCGGCTGCGGCGACATCCTGATGGACGAGGAAGCCAAGCAGTTCACCCTGGCCGGCAAGACCTATCAC
>CADAPN010000083.1 GCA_902789835.1 Oscillospiraceae bacterium | reverse complement strand
CAGCGCCGCGCCGGTGACAACGGCGGTTCCGGCGGTATGGCTGACGACCGCGGACTCGACACCTGCAACCGCTTCGAGCGCTTTCTTTGTGCGGGCTTCGCACTTGGGGCACATCATGCCCTCGACTTTCATCACATATTCCATGCTTCTGCTTCCTTTCGACAAGTAAGTCCTTCTTTGATCAGCAGTTCTTGTACTCCGGTCCGAAGAACGAGATGATATGCCGCGGACAGATATCCGCGCAGTGTCCGCACTGCACGCACTTGGCGGGATCGACCTGGGCCAGATTGTCCTTCACGACGATCGCGTCCGCCGGGCATTCGCGCTGACACTTCATGCAGCCGATGCAGCCGACTTTGCAGACCTTCATGACCTGTGCGCCCTTCTCGGTGTTGGAGCAGGCCGGCATGATCTTCTGCTTCTCCGGAATCAGCTTCACAATGCTCTTCGGGCAGGCATCCACACAGGCGCCGCAGCCGACACAGTTGAGCCGGTCAACCCTGGCGACACCGTCAATGATATGCATCGCGTCAAACTGGCAGGCTTTGGCGCAGTTTCCAAAGCCGATGCAGGCGAAAGTGCACATCTTGCTGCTTCTTCCGCCGAAAAGCATGGCCGCACGGCAGTCTTCCGGTCCGTTGTAGTTGAAACGAAGTTCGGCTGCCTCCAGAGAGCCGCTGCACGGGACAAACGCGACCATCTTGTCTGCGGCGTCGTTGCTGACGCCCATGATTTCGGCAACCTTGGCCGCGGTGGCTTCACCGCCCGCGACGCAGCGGTTCGTCGGCGCCTCGCCCTTTGCAACTGCAGCGGCATAGCCGTCGCAGCCGGGATAGCCGCAGCCGCCGCAGTTGGCGCCCGCCAGGCATTCGCGGATCTGGGCCTGCTTGGGGTCGACTTCCACATGGAAAATCTTGGACGCATACGCCAGAAGCGCGCCAAAAATCGCACCCAGTACGCCCAGCACGATGATTGCAAGGAAGATTGATTTAATCATACTGCATCCTCCCTCTCATCAAAAGATCTTCATACCGCTGAATCCCATGAAGGCCATGGCCACCAGCGCCGCGGAGACAAGGCAGATCGGGAAGCCTTCAAAGCACTCAGGATAATCGGAAAACTGCGTTCTCTCGCGAACACTCGCGAAGAGGACAATCGCCAGCATGAAGCCGAGACCGCCGGTGATGCCGTAAACCACAGACTCAATGAAGTTGTAGTTGTTCTGCACGTTCAGCAGCACCACGCCGAGCACGGCGCAGTTGGTGGTGATCAGCGGCAGATAAATGCCGAGTGCGGAATACAGCGAGGGAACCGATTTCTTCAGGAACATCTCGACGAACTGGACCAGTGCCGCGATGACCAGGATGAAGGCCAGCGTCTCCAGAAAGGCCAGATTCAGCGGGATGAGGATGTAGTTGTCAATTACCCAGCAGATCGCCGAGGCAAGACCCATAACAAACACAACCGCAAGGCCCATGCCGGCAGCCGTGTCCACTTTGTTGGAGCATCCCAGGAACGGGCAGCAGCCCAGGAACTGAGAGAAGATAAAGTTGTTGATCAGGATGGCTCCGAGGGAAATGGAAAGAATATTCGCAAGCATTACTCTTCAACCTCCTTCAAAGCAGCTTCCTTCGCTGCGTGTTCCGCCGCCTTTTTCTTCTTCTCGCTCCTCTTCAGCGCATACTGCATGAGACCGATCAGAAGGCCCAGCGTCAGAAAGCCTCCAAAGGGCAGGTTCATGATGGCCGCGCCGAACTCTTCCGGGAAGATCTGGATTCCGCCGCCGGTGCCGTCCAGCGTAAAGCGGAAGCCGTTTGCGACGTCGATAAGGCCGCCGCCGAAACGTCCGGAGCCTACAAACTCGCGGAAGACACACATGATAATCAGCACGCAGGTATAGCCGAGGCCCTGGAAGATTCCGTCAAAGAAGCTGTCCTTCACGGTGTTCTTCTGGCAGAAGGCCTCCGCGCGGCCGATGATGATGCAGTTGACGACGATCAGCGGGATAAACACACCGAGCGCCGCGCTCAGCGCCGGGATAAACGCCTGCAGCAGCAGGTCCACGATGGTGACGAAGCCGGCGATGACGACCACGAAGATCGCCAGTCGGATCTCGTCCGGAATGATCTTGCGGAGTGCCGCAACAACCACGTTGCAGCAGGTCAGGATGATCAGGACGGAGAGGCCCATGCCGATGCCGTTGAAGAGCGTCGTGGTGATGGCCATGGTCGCGCACATACCGATCTGCTGAACCAGAACCGGGTTGTTGGTAATCAGGCCTTTCTTGAACTGTTGTTTACGATTCATAGCTGCCTACCCTCCTCAACCCAAAGATGCAATGCATTTAATCGAGGTTGCTGTCGCGTTGGTAACTGCGTTGGATGTGATGGTCGCACCGGCCAGCGCATCGATTGAGCCGCCCGCCTTGGAAAGGGCGATGCCCTCGTCCTGGCCGACAAACTGTGCACGGAACGCTTCACCGGCAGAGGATGTCGAGGCCGCCACGGCGCCCAGACCGGAGGTCTCGGAGTGCTCAATAATGGAAATCCCGGTGCACTTGAGGTCGGTTCCGACCCCGCAGGCCATCGTGATGTTTCCCTGCGCCCCCGAGAAAGTCGAGATTACCACATAGCCGTTCCCGTCATTGGACTGGTTTACGCTGTCAACCGTCGGAAACGCAGCCTTGTCAAATTCCACCTGCGTGTATCCGGATTCGGACCCGAGCACCGCCGCGTAGGCCTCGTACTCCTTCTGGTGGGTGATCTGGTCGATCCGCTCCCAGGTCAGGGCATTGACAATGCCGAGGATGCCGGCAGTGATGGCGCAGATCACAAACAGGACCATAGAAAGTTTGACAATCTTGTTATTCATACTTCGCCGCCTCCTTTGCCGCCAGCTTCTCGGCTTTCTTGAAAGCGATGTCGGCCTTGCTGACGCCGAACTGATGACGATGGAACGCCTTGTCGATCGCCCATGTGCAGAGGTTCATGATCAGGATGGCATAGGTTGTGCCCTCGGGGAAGCCGCCGAAGTAGCGGATCAGCACCGTCAGCAGACCGCAGCCCACACCGTAGACCAGCTGGCCGTTGAGCGTTACCGGGCTGGTGGCGTAGTCTGTTGCCATGAAGATCGCGCCCAGCATCAGGCTGCCGGAGAAGAGGTTGTAGAGCATCCACTGTCCATTGCTGTAGCCGGATTTGCCGAAGACCAGCGTGAGCAGCGCAACCGTCCCGATGAAGGAGACCGGAATACGCCAGGAGATCACGTTGCGCCAGATCAGATACGCACCGCCCAGCAGCAGCGCGAAAGCGCTGATTTCACCGATGCAGCCGGGAAGGTAGCCCATGAACATGGACTTTGCCGTGAAGTAGGCCGGCAGGCCTTCCCCGTACATGCCGGAGATCGGCGTTGCCATGGTGGTGCCGTCGATGGTCCCGCTCAATGCGTTGGGAACGGACCAGGTCGCCATGATCGTCGCATAGCTGGAAAACAGGAACGCACGTCCGGCCAGTGCCGGGTTCAGGAAGTTCTTGCCAATACCGCCGTAAAGCTGCTTGACCACGACGATACCGAAGAAGGTCCCGATCACCGGGAGCCACCAGGGTGCCGTAGGAGGCATCGTAAGTCCCATGAGCAGACCGGTCAGAGCCGCGGAGAAATCCCCGATGCTCGCCTCTTTCTTGAAGAGCCTGCGATAGCCCCACTCCCAGAATACCGCCGAGCAGACGCCGGTCAGCAGCAGCACCAGAGGATACAGGCCAAACTGAAGCACGCCGACGATGATCGCCGGAATCAGAGCAATGATGACATCCAGCATCAGCCTTTTTGTGTCCTTCGCGGTCCGGACCTGAGGCTGATAGGCTACGTCCAGAATGATTCTTTCTTTCTTGTCGCTCATTTCTGGGCCTCCTTTGCTGCCTTGGCATCAGCCGCGGCTTTTTCCTTGGCCGCCTTGTCCTGGAACATGAGCTTGGCCGTCTTGAACGCATGGGTCAATGGCATTCTCGCCGGACAGTTAAACGCGCAGCTGCCGCATTCAAAGCAGTCCATTACATGGTATTTTTCAAGATTCTCATAGTCGCCCTTGCTGTAGTACATGTACATGAAGACCGGCTCGAGGTTCATCGGACAGACCGTGATGCACTTTCCGCAGCGGATGCACTGGGGATTCTCCACCATGCGGTCTTCCTTTTCCGTGAAGAACAGAACGCCCGCGGTGCCTTTGATGGTCGGCGCGTCAAAGCTGGTGGCGCAGATGCCCATCATCGGGCCGCCAAGGACGATCTTGCGCGGGTCCTTAACGAAGCCGCCGCACTGCTCGGCAAGATAACCGAGCGGCGTACCGACTCTCGTCAGGGCGTTGTGAGGGCCGTCCAAGGCGCTGCCGCCCACCGTCACAATGCGTTCAATCACGGGTTTCCCTTCGTAGCAGGCCTGATAGATGGCGTAGCAGGTACGGGTACTCACCACGTTGCAGCCGACACCGGCGGGCAGTCCGCCCGGCTTGACCTCTCGCCCCGTCACCGCCTTGATCTGCATTTTTTCACCGCCCTGCGGGTATTTCACAGCCTCCGGGACGATCTCGATGCCGTATTGCTCGGGATGATGGGAATTGAGCAGATCGATGGCATCCTGCTTGTTGATTTCAATGCCGTAATACGCCTTGTCCACGTTGCTCGCAATGCGGACAAGCTCGATGCCCTTCAGAAGCTGCTCGGGATAGTTCAGCATCGTCAGATGGTCGCCGTTGAGATACGGCTCGCACTCGGCCCCATTGATGACAAGCTTGTCAACCTTGCCGATGCCGCTGCGCACCTTGAAGGCAGTCGGGAACATCGCGCCGCCCATTCCGACGACCCCGGCCTCACGCATCCTGTTCAGGATGGCTTCCGGACTTTTCAGTTCCTCCTCCGTCAGCGGGGCCAGATCATCGCACGGTGTGTCCTGATAGTCATTTTCAATGACAACCGACATGATCATATCGCCGAGAGGATGCGGCCTCGGCTCCACTGCGACAACCGTACCGGAAACCGAAGCGTGAACCGGTGCAGATACAGGGGCGGGATTCTCTCCGATTTTCTGGCCCATTTTCACATAGTCCCCCTTCGCCACCAGCGGCTTACAAGGGGCGCCAATGTGTTGGACCATCGGGATCACCACCTGCGGAGGCGGCGTCACTACAGAAATCGGCACCTGGGGAGCCTTCATGTAGTTGGGATGAACACCGCCCTTAAACGTATGGGTCATATGCTTCACCTCGTCAAATGATTTCCCAAAAAATTACAAAGGACATTTTAACATAACGAAGCCGATTCTGTCCATAGTCATTTGTCATTTTTGCCAAGATAAGTTTCTGACAAACCGAATATTTTGTGTTTTTTCTGTCACAAGCTACAATAACTTGTTTTTTTCCTTGACCATTTGTGCTGAGGATACTATAATAATCTACAGATGGATTCCGGCTTTGATTCCGCCGGTCCGCTTCAACTGTCAGAGCCTGCGGTCTGCTTCCGCTGCCGCCGTGCTTTTTGGAGGGGGAAATTATGCAAGCAAAGAAACTGCGTCTGCTTACGCTGATCACGGTTCTTTCCCTCGTACTGTCTTTCAGCGTTGCGCTGCCCGTACCGGCTTCTGCCGAAGGCACGGTGATAGAGAAGATTCTGACCACGCTCTCCGCCACGCCGGTGGCGCTGAGCGATCCTTCGCAGATCACCGCCGCCACCAGCACCCCCGGCTGCCGCATCACAAGCGCCGGCTGGTATGATGCCAACGGAATGATCGTATCCGGTGATTTCGGGCCCGAGACCTACACGCTTATCATGGACATCGGCGTTGCGGATGGATACACCATCAGCCCCGATGTCGCCTGCTACCTGAATAACAGTGCTGTTTCCTGCACGGTGGATCCATCCGGCAAGTCCGCCGTTCTGACGCGCACCTATACGGCTTCTGTCTGGGCTCCGACCGTGTATAAACACCCCGGGGACGAAACCGTGGATGAAGGCGGCTGGGCCTCCTTTGTTGTTTCGGGCGGCTACGTCCGGGACTATGAATGGGCTCTGGTAGAGCCGGAGGGCCGCGGGGTCATCCCCGTTGACCGGCTGAGAGACAGCTACAGCCAGATGGAATACACCGGCAACAACAGTCCGAAGCTCAACCTCTACCATATCCCTTATGAGCTCAACGGCTGGCAAGTCGTCTGCGACATGATCGGTGCCGGCGAAGGAAATACTACCCGCACCAATCCCGCCATACTGACCGTCAATCCGACAATTTCAAGGGTCACCGCCACACCGGCGCCGAGTGCCGAGGTTGCCGTCTCCCCCACGCCGGTCATCAATCCTGTGACCGCCACCGCACCGGTCACTTCCGCCGTGACGACCCCTTCGGATGCCCAGGCGCACAGCTATGCCGACACCTGGAGCTATGACGCCCGCGGTCACTGGCGCGAGTCCCTTGACGGCAGTCCTGCAACGGATGAAGCGCTGCACAGCTTCACCTGGACCACAACTCAGGATGAATCCGGCGCAGAGGTGGAAACGGGCGTCTGCGACGTGTGCGGATACACCTCCATCAAACGGCACGGAGGCTCTGTGGCGGGTACAGCTGCGCAAGACGGCTCCGCCGGCGTTCCGACCCCGGTTCAGTCCTCTTCCGACTCCGGTTCGTCCTCCGGCGGATTCAGTCTCTCCGCCCTGAAACCGCCAAGTGCTCTGATGGCCCTGCTGATGGCCCTGCTCCCGGTGGACCTGATCCTCGTAATCGTCCATCTCTGCGGTCCCGCCAAACAGCGCAGGCGCAAAAGACGCCGCCGCTGAGCCCCGGCTCCGGGGCGTTATCTCCGTTGCCTTGTGTTTCACCCCCTGTAAAATTTCAAAGCTCACCGGCTGTTTTGAAAGCCGGTGAGCTTTTGTTTTGTGTGATTCTATGGATTCTATGTTTTCATGCCTCCTGCCGCATCAGGAACGCAAAGATCTGAAACGCGGTCTTCAGGGCATTGTGGCGGATCGCTCCGTTTTCGACGGTCAGCAGCGAGTCCTCAATCAGTTCCACATCGAGGGTGTCCAGCTCCTCTTTCACCAGCGGGACCGGTTCCTTTCCCTCCGTCTTCAGATAATGCTCTGCGATTTCCTGATCGGGCGGGCGGTTGTTGGCCAGCACGATATCCACCTTCCGGTTCTTCAGATATCGGTTCAGCACCCGCAGATGATCCCCGACTGTGTAGCCGTCGGTTTCTCCAGGCTGCGTGACAATGTTGCAGACATAAAAGATTGGCGCCTTCGCCCGGTCCAGGGCTTTCAGCACATCCTTGGAGAGAAGGTGCGGCAGAATGCTGGTATACAGGCTGCCAGGAGAGAAAACAATCAGATCCGCTTCCATGATTTTCTCGATCACTTTTTCGCTGATGCGGATGCTGTGGTCATAGTCGAGCTTGCGGATATTCTTCACATTTCGGCTGACGGCGACCTGACCGAAGTATTCCTGCTTTCCGTTCTTGCCGACCAGTTCCACCTTCTCCTCGGTGAGCGGGAGAACCGTCCCCTTGACATTCAGAAGCTTGCACATATAGGCTGTCGCTTCCGACAGGCTGCCCTTGAGGTCGATGAGCGCCGCCAGCATGATGTTGCGCACCGGATGATTGTGGAGGCTTCCGTCCTTGGAAAAGCGATATCGAAGAAGCCGGACGAAATCCTCATCCACGTTGGCCATGGAAATCAGTACCTTCCCCACGTCGCCGACAGCAGGGATATCCAGTTCCTCTTTCAACACCCCGGTGCTGCTCCCGTTGTCACTGACGGTGATCACCGTCGTCACATCGATCGGGAACTGCTTCAGTCCCGAGAGCAGAACCGAAAGGCCGGTTCCTCCGCCGAAAACAATGATTTTTTTCACATTTCTCGCATCCTTACTGATGAAAACAGGGAGTCCGTACGGGCTCCCTGTTTTACAGATCGTTTCTCAGCTGACCAAACGGACAAGCAGCACAACGGAATAATCGGTCTGAAGAATCTCGACCTTGCACTTTCTGGTATCTTCACTGGGCGTCACCATGAAGAGGGATTCATCGCTGCTCTTCCAGGTAATCCGCGTGTTCTCGGTGGTGAAGACCTCCATCGGGAGGACCGTCGCCTGCAGTTCAATCCCTGCCG
The DNA here is from genome assembly GCA_902789835.1 of Oscillospiraceae bacterium. Next base: position 3,199 of record CADAPN010000083.1, on the reverse strand, counting down.
CGTCACGGCTCAGGCTCAGTGTGAACTCTTCCTTGACATCCGTACCGAAGCACTGAATGTTGATACCTTCCACCGTCGGGGTCGGGGTCGGGGTCGGGGTGGGAGGCGGTTCCACCGTGGGCGCAAGGTTGACGGTTGGGGTCGGGGTCGCGACGATATTGTTGTTGCTTCCCTTTCCGCTTTGATTATCCAGACCGTTCAGGCTCGTCGATACCATCACGATTACAGCGAGAATGACCGCGACAACCAGAATCAGTCCGAAGATCATCTGCCATCTGGTATTCGTCTCGGCTCTCTCATAAGCCGCAGTTCCCTTGACCGTGCTGGGCGTCGGTGCAGGCGTCCGGCTGCTCTGAGACACGCGACGCGTGCCGCAGTTGGGGCAGCGGCTGCGCAGAGCGGAAAAACTTTCCCCGCATCTGCGGCATTTTACTTGTGGAATAACGCTCATGCAAAAGTTCCTCCATTCAAAGAGAAGATGGAAAAGGCGCTGTAAAACAGCATAATAATACAACGATTTGTCCTTTTCGTCAAGGGTTTGGCCCAAAAACGCCCAATAATTTAAGCATTTTTTAGGGTTTTCCCCCCACTTTTGTCCCATTTCCCGTAAAATGCCATGCCGACAGACCGTGTTTTAATCCTTGGCCCCCCAATTTTCCGTCCGTTCGCTGATGATATAGCGGGGGCGTTCCTTCGTCTCCAGGTAGATTTTCCCGATGTATTCGCCAATGATACCGAGGCACACCAGCTGCACCCCGCTGACAAAGCAGACAATGCAGGTCATGCTGGCCCAGCCCGGAACCGCCTTTCCGCAGATTGCCGTGATCAGCGCCCACAGGCAGCCGAGGAAGCTGATGACCGCCACAAAGATCCCAAAGCCCGTGATCATCTGCAGGGGTTTCACCGAGAGGCTGGTGATGCCGTCGATGGCAAGCCCCAGCATCTTCTTCAGCGGATAATGGCTCTCCCCCGCAATGCGTTCTGCCCGGGAATAGCTCACGGTCGTGCTTCGGAAGCCCACCAGCGGCACAAGGCCGCGCAGATACAGATTGACCTCCTTGAAGTTTGCAAACTCCTTCAGAACCCTTGCACTCATCAGACGGTAGTCCGCGTGGTTGTAGACCACCTCCGCCCCCATCGCCGAAAGCAGCTTGTAAAAGCTCTGTGCGGTAAAGCGCTTGAAGAAGCTGTCTGTCTCCCGGCTGGAGCGCACGCCGTAGACGACATCGTATCCGTCCAGATACGCATCCACCATCTCGTCCATGGCGTTGATGTCATCCTGCCCGTCACAGTCGATGGAGATCGTGATGTCACAGCGGTCACGGGCCTCCATCAGCCCGGCCAGAACGGCGTTCTGATGCCCGCGGTTGCGGCTCTGTGAGATGCCGAGATAATGCGGGTCCTCCTTCGACAGTCCTTTGATAATCTTCCAGGTGTCGTCCCGGCTTCCGTCGTTCACAAACAGCACACGGCTCTCTTCGCTGATCTTTCCGGCAGCGGCAAGACTCTTTATCTTTTCAAGGAACAGCGGCGCCGTTACAGGGAGAACCGCCTGTTCGTTGTAGCAGGGAATCACGATATAGAGGATGGGGGTCATGCGCACACGCCTCCTTTGTCATCCGGTCCGAAGAGATACGCTTCCAGTTCGGACACCTTTTTAAAGTAGAGATTGCAGTTTTCTCTCATGAACCCTTCGATCTCCGGGATGTCGTTGGCCCAGCCCGCGGCGGCGAAAGGCACCCCGCAGGCCCGTGCCATGTCATATCCCGGTTTCAGATCGTCGATCACCAGGGCTTCTTCCGGCTCCAGCGAGAGCTGCTTTAATACCTCCTGCAGCGGCCAGGGTGAGGGCTTTCTCTGCTCCGGCGGCATCTCCCAGCCGAAGATCAGGTCGGGTTCCGGCAGGCTGTTTTTCGCGTAATCCCTCAGGATGTTCTCCCGGAAGGAGTGCGAAATCACCGCCGTGTATCCCCCCTGTTCTTTCTGGCGCTGCATGATCGCCCGAATCCCGGGGTAAGCGTCGGGAATCCGGGAACGGACATAGTCCTGCCAGTATCGGGTCTCCATCTCCAGCATTCTGTCGTCCATCCCGTATTCCTCCCGGCACATCGGCAGAAAGCCCGGAGAAAAGTTTTTGATGAAATACTCCTCCAGGCTGCAGCGGCGTCCCGGATAGTATTCCTCCAGAAACCGAACAAAGCAGGGGTGGTGAATCGTCGCGGTGCTGTTTACCGTTGTGTCGTCGTGGTCAAATACGAGGCAGCGGTATCTCATCTCAGTAGAAGGTTGCAACCGGCTGCTCCGGAGCCTCGCAGGGCTCTGCAGCCAGATAGGTCAGCACCGGGCCGCGCTTTCCGTAGGCGCGGTTGAACTTGAAGTTGAGAGGCCTGCAAACTGGATATCCTCCACGCAGCAGGTCATCACGTGCCGTCCCGCGACAAAGGTCTCGGAGGGCAGCTTCTGCCGCACCAGGGCGCGGCACTTGAAGCGCACGGTTTTCCCTTCGTACTTCTTCGGCTCCTCGGACAGATCGCGGTACCAGGTGGCGTAATCGTCGTCTCCGATCTCGACGACGGGCGCCTCCAGGTCAAAGGGCAGCGGATCGACGATGTCGTCATACTCCACTTTCCCGTCGGGGTACTCATAGGCGATATCCGCCCGCCGGGACGCGGCGCGCACCAGCTTGTGGAACGCCATCTTGTCCATTTCCGGCTTGAAACGGTTGAACACCGCCAGCTCGCAGCTCTTCAGCTTGTCGTAGACCAGCTGGCGCATGTTGTCATTGTAGCGCAGGATCGTGTTGGCGTCGGCAAAGAAGAACTCCTGATACACCATCCAGCCTTCCGGCAGCGCGGTGTACAGCACGTCCAGCAGCCACATTCCGTTGTATTCAATCACAACGCGCTCGGCATCGGTCTCTTCTGCCAGCGCCATCAGGCGGTCCGGCGTGAGCTCCGACTGGTCCTCCAGCGTGCGGATCTGAACCGTTTTGGCGGCAAACTCGTCCGGTTCGTATTCTTCCTCTCCCTCTTCGCAAAGAAGAAGCAGGGTCTTTTCTCCGTTGCAGAAACGCTTGTCTTCCAGGGTCTCCTGGATAAAACGGGTCTTGCCTGCTTCGAGGAAGCCCGTAAACAGGTAGACCGGCATGTCCTGTTTTTTAGCCAATGCTGAACAGCTCCTTCAGGGCATCTTCCTTGAT
>CADAPN010000082.1 GCA_902789835.1 Oscillospiraceae bacterium | reverse complement strand
CGTCCGGCTGTGGGTCAGACCGCTGCACTGGATGACCTCGCTGATCAGCCGGCCGTCTTCGCACAGTGCCGCGGAGGCGGCTTTCGCAGAGGATTCAAAGGCAAGGGTCAGCATAGGTCTCCCCCTTCCACCGTGATCCGGCGCTCGTGATCCGAAAGCTTTTCAAAGCGAATCCGGATCTCGCTTCCGTCGAAGGCGTCTTCCACATTCTCGCTCCACTCGACAGCCAGGATGGCGTTTCGCCGGAGATAATCCTCCCAGCCGATGTCAAACAGTTCGTCCGCGCCGTTGAGGCGATACATGTCAAAATGGATCAGTTCCCTCTCGCCGAGGTATTCGTTTACAATGGTAAAGGTCGGGCTGGAGACCGTACAGTCCAGTCCCATTCCCTCCGCAAGCCCTCTTACCAGAGCGGTCTTCCCCGCTCCGAGCTCTCCGTACAGGCAGAGAACGGCGGGGGCGGAGATTTGCTTTGCAAGCTCCCGGCCGAAGGCTTCTGTCTCGTGTTCATGATGCGTAATGATTTCTTTCATACGATCCGCTTTCTGTCTCTGGGTTTTCAAGGTAGTGTACCACCTTTTAGATGACTTGTCAAACCGGGAAATCAGTCGTCACGAACGAAATCCCCACTCTGTTTGAGTGGGGATTGAAAACGGGATGATCAGAGATTTTCGTATTCCTCGTAGAGGGCATCCATCTCTTTTTTGAGCTGCTCGCTCTTTTCGGCGCCGCTCATTTCCGCGCTGGCATTTTCAAAGGCAACACGGCAGGCATTGAGGTACTTCCGGTCGACCTCACGAATACGCGCGCTGATCTGTTTCATGATCTTCAGGAGCTGTTCAGGCTTGTCCTTGAAATATTCGTTCAGTTCCTGATCGCCGATCTCATTGAGCGCCGTGTCGTCTTCCAGCGCCACGGCCGTCGCGGAGCGGGGATACACCTCGATCATGCCCATCTCGCCGAGAAAGTCGCCGGCTTTGAGTTCGGCAAGCTGGTGAACCTGCTCCGTCTCGTAATCGGCAAAGACGCCAACCGTACCCTTCGCGATGTCATACATCACTGAGGGGAACTCCCCCTGCCGGAAAATAACGTCACCTTTCTTGAAAAACAAGGTATTCATTGTTCTTCCCCCTTCCGTCAGTTATGCGCATAGTAGTTGTAACCTTTGTAGGTCGCGCAGAGCTTCTGCAGGCTGGCCAGCAGGCCACCGCTCTTCTTCCCGCCGGTCTTCTCGGCGGCCACGGTATCGTGCACCGTGCGGCAGGCCTCCAGGTAGTCCTTCGATGTGCGGCGCAGCCGGTTGCACATCTGCTGCATCAGGACAAGGACCTTTGCCGGCGCCTTCTCAAAGTACTCATAGAACTCTTCTTCCGAGATCACCGATACCACGGTCTCATTCGTCAGCGCGACAGCCGTCGCCGAGCGCGGAGCGTGATCCAGCAGGCCCATTTCCCCGAAGATCTGATCGACGTAAAGCTCTGCAATCTTTTTCTCATCCGGCTCGCCATAATGATCAAAAATGCCGACTCTGCCGGATTGAATATCATACATGCAGTCACCAGCGTCCCCCTGACGGAAGATGACCGCACCCTTGCCAAATGATTTGATATTCATATCAATTTCCTCCTGTAAAACTGATATATTTGTATAAATAACCGCATGTTATTGTAGCATTGAATCGTGGCATAGTCAAGACTAAGAAAAAGGAAAACAAGCCCGGAACCTCTTTCCTTGCTTGTTTTCCCATGGGTTGATTTGACCCCATTATGTTTGTTTTAATTCTATTATTCGCCCAGATAAGCGCGCTTGACCGCTTCGTTGGTGAGCAGCTCCGACCCCGTCCCGTGGAGGGTGATCTCTCCCGTCTCCAGGACATAGGCAAGATCCGCCGTTTTCAGAGCCATGTTCGCGTTCTGCTCGATCAGCAGAACCGTGACGCCCTGGCGGTTAATCTCCCGGATAATCTCAAAAATACCCTTTACCACCAGCGGGGCAAGGCCGAGGGAGGGCTCGTCCATCATCATGAGCTTCGGGCGGCTCATGAGCGCGCGGCCCACCGCCAGCATCTGCTGTTCCCCGCCGGAGAGGGTTCCGGCCATCTGCCAGGAGCGCTCCTTCAGCCGCGGAAACAGCTCGTAGACCCATTCAATGTCCTTTTGGATTCCCGCCTTGTCCCTGCGGAGGTACGCGCCGATCTTCAGGTTCTCCAGAACGGAGAGATTGGTAAACACGCGGCGTCCCTCCGGAACCTGGGCAATGCCCAGCTCCAGAATCTTGTTGATGGACATGCCGAGAAGCTCTTTCCCATCATAGGTGATCGATCCGCTCTCCGCCTTCACGAGGCCGGAGATGGTACGAAGAAGCGTCGATTTCCCGGCGCCGTTTGCGCCGATCAGCGTGACGATCTTCCCGTCGGGAACTTCGAGATTCACACCGCGCAGGGCGCGGATACCGCCGTAGGATACGTGCAGGTCTTTTACTTCAAGCATCGTCCGTCACCCCCAGGTATGCGTCAATGACCTTTTCGTTCTGCTGGATCTCGGCCGGTGTGCCGCTGGCAATCATGCTGCCGAAGTCCAGAACGTAGATCCGCTCGGAGATATCCATGACGAGGTCCATATGGTGTTCGATGAGCAGGATGCTGACATGGAACTGGTCCCGGATCTCACCGATGAACCTGGTGAGCTCCACCGTCTCCTGCGGGTTCATGCCGGCCGCCGGTTCATCCAGAAGCAGAAGCTTCGGCTCCGTGGCGAGGGCACGGGCAATCTCCAGACGGCGCTGCTTGCCGTAGGGCAGGCTGGTTGCAAGTTCGTCCCTCACATCGGCGAGGCCCACCGTCTCGATCAGCGCGTCGGCTTCTTCCCGCTGCATCTGCTCCTCCAGGCGGTTTAGGCCGAAGGTGGCCGAAAAGACGTTGCTTGTCCGCTTCAGGTGCTTGGCGATCAGGACGTTTTCAAACACGGTCATGCTCTTCCAGAGCCGGATGTTCTGGAAGGTGCGGGCCATGCCGAGGGCCGTCAGCTTGTCCGGCGTCGGTTCAAGGTGCTCGGTGTACTTGCCGGCGTTCTGGCCGAGATAGGCCTTTTTCATCTTGCCGCGGGGGAAATTCTCGATCACGCGCTCGCCGTTGAAGGTGACGCGGCCGTTGGTGGGTGCATAGACGCCCGTAATGACGTTGAAGGCCGTCGTCTTGCCGGCGCCGTTCGGGCCGATGATGGCGACAATCTCGCCCTCGTATTCTTCCATGCTGAAGTTGTTCACGGCAACCACGCCGCCGAACTGCATCGTAACATCCTCGACCTTGAGGACGCAGGGCTTGTCTTTTCTCATTTCGCTGCCCCCTTTGCCTTTTTCTTTCGGTCGCGGAACAGGTCCGAGATCTCTCTTTCACCCATGATGCCCTGGCGGAAGAAAAGCACCACGATCATGATGATGACGGAAAAGACGACCAGACGGAATCCGTTGCGGAAAATGCCGGGCGCGTTGATGCCGAGGAAGGTCCCCGAATCCAGGCCGCGCAGCCACCACTCGGAGGCCGCCACAAAGAGGAACGAGCCGATGACCGAGCCCGAGATGGAGCCGATTCCGCCCAGCACCACCATCAGCAGGATCTCATAGGTCATGGCAGACTTGAAGTTGCTCGCCTGGGCGATGGAGAGCACCATGGCCATCATGGCGCCGGATACGCCGGCGAAGAAGGAGCTTACCGTGAAGGAGATCATCTTGTGCTTGGCAAGGTTGATGCCCATGGCCTCGGCGGCGACCTCGTCGTCGCGGATCGACTTGAAGGCGCGGCCGTAGGTGGAGTTGACAAGCTTCACAATGATGATGATGGAAACCGTCGCAATCAGGACCGGGACAAAGGTCGAGAGAACAATCTTGGTATCGCCGACCTCGAGCTTGAACTTGCTGGTACGCGCAAAGCTCTTGAGCAGGTTCGAGCCGTTGGTGATCGGGCCGAGCTTCTGCCACTGGAACACCGCACGGATGATCTCGGCAAAGCCCAGCGTCGCAATGGCCAGATAGTCCGACTTCAGGCGCAGCACCGGAAGGCCGATCAGATACGCAAAGAACGCCGCGACCAGCCCCGCCAGAATCACCGCCGTCAGCACGCCGAGCGCGGTTCCGGCAGGTCCCATGACGTTGGAGAAGGTCTCCGGGAAGGAGAAGCGGATCGCCGCGTCAAAGTACTGATACACCGTGTCCCGCGCAGAGGACGGGATCGTAAATATCGCATAGGTATAGGCGCCGATCAGCATGAAGCCCGCATGGCCCAGAGAGAACAGTCCCGTATAGCCGTTGAGCAGGTTCATGGACACGGCCGCCAGGGCGTAGACCGAGCCCTTCTGCAGCACCGTGAGGAGCATGTACATTTTGTTTGTGGGCTTGATATTCTGGTCCAGGAGGAACACGATCGCCAGGAAGACCAGCACCAGGAGAAGAGAGAGCCAGGAAGATTTCCGGCTGCCGCGGGATTCGTTTAACGTTTTCACTTCACTCGCCTCCCCTCAGACCTTATCGGTGGTCTTCTCGCCGAAGAGTCCCGTCGGCTTGAACACCAGGACAATGATCAGCAGAACAAAGGTGAACGCATCCGAGAAAGTGGCAAAGCCGATCTGCTCGGTGATGCTTCCGTTCACGATCAGAATCGTGTCCAGGCCCTTGATCAGGCTCTCGGCAATGCCGATGATGAACGCGCCGATCACCGCGCCGGGGATCGAGCCGATCCCGCCGAACACCGCCGCGACGAAGGCTTTCAGGCCGGGCATCGCGCCCGAAGTCGGCACAACGCCGGGATAGTTTGTGAAAAACAGCATCGAGCCCACCGCCGCCAGGAAGGTGCCGATGATAAACGTGGCGGAGATGACATTGTTAATGCGAATGCCCATCAGCTGTGAGGTTTCAAAGTTCAGAGACACCGCGCGCATGGCCATGCCGATCTTCGTGTGGTTGATCAGCTGAACCAGCAGCACCACCAGGATAATGGTGAGAAACGGTGTGATGATGGTGACCCGCGAGGTCTCCATTCCGAAGACCGTCACCCGGTCCGAGATCCAGGGAATCGAAGGATAGTTCTTGTTCAGACCGCCGGTGATGTACAGCGCAAGATTCTGGATCAGGTAGCTGACGCCGATGGCCGAAATCATGACGGACATGCGCGGTGCCGTGCGAAGGGGCCGATAGGCCACGCGCTCAATCATGAAACCGAGAAACACGGTCAGAACGATCATCAGCGGAATCGCGATATAAAGCGGCATCGAAGCTGCCATGTACACCATCATCAGCCCCGCGACCATGAACACATCGCCGTGGGCGAAGTTGATCAGACGCAGAATACCGTACACCATCGTGTAGCCGATGGCAATCAGCGCATACTGGCCGCCTACCGAGATTCCCGAAATAATATAAGGCAATATGGTCTTTGCCATGGAGGAATCCTCCTTACGATTTGGATGAATACTGCGCGAGCAGCTTGCGGAGCATTTTACCACGAATGGAGTGTGGAGCAAGACGCTCCGCACTCCACTCGTTATTGTTTTTACTTACCGGAATCGGTTGTGCGCTTGGATCAGCCGACCGTGGCGACCGTGACGAAGTCCCAGACACCGGTCTCAGTGTTGCACTCCTTGACGAAGGCGCTGTCACGGAGGGCGTCGCCGATGTCGTCAAAGGCGATGTTGCCGGTAACGCCGGCATACTCAACGGAAGGAATGGCTTCGAGGACATCTTCCGGATCAACGGAGCCTGCAGCCTTGAGGGCCTCGAGGGCGACATAGTAGGCGTCATAGCCCATGACCGTCACAGCAGCCAGCTCGTCGTTGCCGCCGTTGTTGGCCAGTGCGGTGGCATCAGACTTGATCCACTCCTTGATGCCCTTGTCAAACTCTTCGTCCGCGCCTTCCTGATAGAAGGTGGTGACGCAGATCCGGACATCGGTGCCCTTCGCGGCATTCAGAATGACGTTGGAGTCCCAAGTGTCGCCGGCCAGGATCGGCATGCCGAGCGCCTGGGTGTCAGCCTTGGCAATGATCTGGGCAGCGGCCTCGGTGCTCACCGGGGAGAAGAAGACGTCGCAGCCCTGGTTCTGTGCGTTGGTGATGTAGGTGGAGAAGTCAGAGGTGCCTTCCGGGAACTGCTCATACACGCAGTTGTCTTTGCCGAAGGCATCGATGAAGAAGTTGCACAGGCCGCCGGAGTAGTCGTCGCCGAGCTTGGCCAAGCAGTAGGCCTTGGTCGCGCCGAGCTCACTCTTGGCAAAGTTTGCAAGGACGGTGCCCTGGAACGGATCTAGGAAGCAGATGCGGAAGTACACTTCGCAGTCCGCCGTGACCTGGGGGTTGGTGCAGGTAACGCCGATGGCCGGGACGCCGGCATTGGCAAAGGTGTCGCTTGCGGCGATGGAGACGCCGGAGCCGTAGGAGCCGAGCACCAGGGACACGCCGTTGGAGATCAGATCCTGGGCCGCGGTCGGGGCCTTGTCATTGGAAGAGGCATTGTCCGCATAGACAAGCTGAACATCATAGGTTGTGCCGTCGATCTCAACGGTCGGGGTCAGCTTGTTTGCATACTGCATACCGAGGACTTCCTGCTTGCCGCCGGCGCCGTTGTCACCGGACTGGGGCTCGAACACGCCGATTTTGACAACCGGGTTATCCGCGAACGCCATCGGTGCCAGGGCCAGGGCCAGGCAGAGAATCAGTGCGATCGAAAGAAGCTTTTTCATGGTTGTTCCTCCATCTTATTATGATTCGGAATTGTCCGTCATTGAAAGACGAATGTTTTCCTTTGTGATACACGCATTATACTACACCTAAGCCGAAAATGCACTTGCGCATTTTGACGAAATATGCCTCTAAAATTTGAACTTTTTTGAAATTATGAACAAATGGCAGGTCCTCTCCGCCAGTCTTCTCCGCAAAGGCGCTGCCCTTCCTCCGGATAGAGGAGGGTATAGAAGTCGTGTGCCTGTGCCCCCATCTCGAAGATCGCCTGTGCGCCGCCGTCCAGTTCCCGGACGTGTGCTGGCTTGCTCAGCAGCGGGATTCCGCTCCCGGAGTGCGCCCGCCTCTCCTGCGCGTCGCGAAGGATGCTTCTCCCCCGTTCGTTCAGGGCCAGGATGCGGGCAAAGAGCGGTTTGCCCGCGGCGGCTCCGGTCGGGATGCCGAGCGCCGCGCAGAGGCACAGGCGGCGGATCCTGGAAAGCGGATAGCGTCTGGTCGCGGCTGCTCTCAGGAGGTCGTCAAAACATACGGCGCTTCGCACCGCAGCGTACAGGCGGTTTCCGAGGCCGTCCCCGGCATCCGGCAGGTTCCGGAAGTCCTCCTCTTTCAGCCATCGCAGTCGCGCCATCAACAGCCTCCCCTGCTCACCGGCATCCAGCACCGCACGGCCTTCGCGCTCTTCTCTCCGAAAGATCTCCTCCGCCTCCGAGGGCACAAAACCTTCGGTTCCGCGGCCGCCGCGAAGCCGGTCCCGGAGCTCTGACGCGGAGGGAATCGGGTTCTCTCCCCGTTCGTCATGTCCGGCGCCGCGGCGTGGAATCACCATGGGCACGAGAGGCAGCCTGAGCTCCCGGATCGCCTTCAGGTACTCCAGCGCCAGAATGCTGTTCGGCTGCTGCAGGAAAGGCAGCGCTTTTCCGAGTTTTATCTCGGCGCAGGCCTGACGCGCCGAAGCAAAGCTCTGTTCCGGTTCTGTCTTCAGGCGCTGCAGAATCGCTTCGGTAAATCCCGGGCTCATGAGGAGATCCGCTGTTTGCTCCAGTTCGCGCAGGCGCGCCTGTGCGGCGGCTGTCTCTGCGTCCGGATCTGTTTTTTCCTGCTCTGGGGCTACGCATCCGGCCGGGCACTCCTCCGTCTCGCAGCCGAAGGACAGCACCTCCGCTCCGAGCTCCGCCAGCATCGTCACGGCTCCCCAGGCAAAGCTCTCGGCCGAAGCCAGCGCCCAGGGCAGCGGAAGCTCCACCACCAGGTCCGCTCCGCTTCGGCAGGCCGCTTCCGCCCGGGCGTACTTGGAAAACACCGCCGCCTCACCGCGCTGGACAAAATCGCCGCTCATCACGGCGATGACGGCCGTCTCTTCCCCGTCGCTCTGCGCCCTTCTCCGGCTCTCCCGGATCTGCAGGGCGTGTCCCAGGTGAAACGGATTATATTCCGCCACAATTCCGATTGTTTTCATCTTCTTCTCCCAAAAAAGACTT
>CADAPN010000081.1 GCA_902789835.1 Oscillospiraceae bacterium | reverse complement strand
TAGCCGCCGTGCATGAACTTGCTGAGACTGGAGATGAAGAAAACGGTTTCGATTCCCCCGAACACCAGCAGCATCAGATAGGCCAGAAGCCCTTTCTTCCGGAGGTCCCGCAGGTAGACGCAGAGCAGAAGCGTGGTCATCAGCATGGTGACCGTAATGGCCAGACCGTAGGCCGATTCCATCCGGGCACCGGAGCGGAAGTACAGCACCACCAGGCTGCAGCCGATCCAGAGCAGGCTGTTGACGGTGCCGATATAGAGCTGCCCCTTGGTGTCGGAGGGATAGCGGATCTCAAGATGAGGCAGGAGATCCAGCAGAATGGCCTCGGACACCAGCGTATAAGAGCCGGTGATGAGCGCCTGGGAGGCGATGACCGCCGCGGCCGCGCCGAGGATGACCGCAAAGGGGCGCAGCAGCTCGGGCAGCATGAGAAAGAAGGGGTTCAGATCCATGACCTGGGCAAGGGCGGCGTCTCCCCGGCTCTGGATGATCCAGGCACCCTGACCGAGGTAGTTCACAATCAGGCAGAGCTTCACGAAGGGCCAGCTGAAGTAGATGTTTTCCTTCCCCACATGGCCCATGTCGGAATAGAGCGCCTCCGCGCCGGTGGTGGCAAGAAAGACGCTTCCGAGGATCATGAAGCCAAGCTTGTTTGCAGGGCTCAGCAAAACACGGACGGCGTAGATCGGATTGAAGGCCTTGAGCACGACGGGAAAAGAGAGAATATGCGCCGCGCCGGTGACGCCCAGGAAGGTGAACCACAGCAGCATGACGGGCCCGAAGGCCTTCCCGATCCGGCTGGTGCCGGCGTGCTGGACCGAGAAGAGCGCCGTAATGATGAAGAGCGTGATGAGGACGACTTTCCACTGGCCTGCGCCGAGAAAGCGGTCCATGCTCTCGATGCTGCGAAGGCCTTCCACGGCGGTGGTGACCGTCACGGCCGGGGTCAGCACTCCGTCGGCCAGCAGGGCCGCACCGCCCAGCATCGCAGGGACGATCAGCCACTTGCCGCAGTCGCGGACCAGCGAGTAGAGCGAGAAGATTCCGCCCTCCCCGTGGTTGTCCGCCTTCATGGCGATCAGGACATACTTGACCGTCGTAAGCAGGGTAATGGTCCAGATCACGAGGGAGAGAGAGCCGATGATGAAATCCCCGTCAATCTGGGTGATGCCGCCGTTCCCCTCGAGAATCGACTTCATGACGTACATGGGCGAGGTGCCGATGTCGCCGTAGACGATGCCGATGGTCACGAGGAACATGCCGAATCGAAAACGCGAGTGTTTTTTCATGACAGTTTACTCCATATTTTCCTCCACACGGACCATCCGGTAGCCGACCCCCACATGGGTCTGGATGTAGGCGGGGCTGTCCGGCGTGCGCGTCAGCTTCTTGCGCAGCGTGGCCATGAAGACCCGCAGGGAAGCCGTGCTGCTCTCCAGACTGTCTCCCCAGATGTTCTGTGTGATGTATTTATGCGTCAGCACCTTCCCGACATTCCGGGAAAGCAGGCATAACAGTTTATACTCGATGGGAGTGAGGCGGATCTCCTCCCCGTCGAGACTGACACAGCCGGCGGCGTAATCGATGCTCAGGGCGCCGTTTCGAAAGACGGACGGTGCCGAATCCGGCATGGCGGCGCCAAGACGCCGCAGGGTGACCCGAAGCCGCGCCAATAGCTCTGCTACCGAAAAAGGCTTTGTCAGATAGTCGTCCGCACCGGCATCCAGGGCGTCAATCTTGTCGGGATCCTCGCTCCGGGCGCTGATGACAATGATGGGGACGTTTGACCAGGAGCGCACCCGCCGGATGACTTCGACCCCGTCCAGATCCGGCAGCCCGAGATCCAGCAGGATGATGTCCGGATTGTGCGTGGCGGCGGTGATGACGGCGGCCTGGCCGGTCTGGGTGGTGAGAAAGCGATACCCTTCGGCTTTGAGCGTGACGGTGATCAGGTTCTGAACCGGAAGGTCGTCTTCCACGACCAGAATCAGTGTTTTATCCATTCAGAGGCACCTCCTCGGCAGGCAGACTGAAAGTGAAGACCGCCCCGTGCGGGATGTTGTCGGAGACCGAGATCTCCCCGCCGTGGGCTTTGACGATCGTTTTGCAGAGCGCGAGTCCGAAACCAAGGCTTCGCCTTCCGTCCGAGACGCTCTGATCGCCGGTATAGAACATGTCGAAGATTTTCGGCTTGTCTTCGTCCGGAACACCGGGGCCGTTGTCGGCGACGGTGACATAAGCGGTCTCGCCCCGCTTTTCGGCGGTAATCCGGACCGTGGAGCCCTCCGGCGTGTACTTGACGGCATTGTTCAGAAGATTAATGAGCAGCTGCATGATGAGACGCGAGTCCGCACGGACCAGAATCAGCTCCGCAGGCGCTTCCACGAGAATCTGATGATCCGCACTGAAGGCGCGCACATGAGAGGCCGCTTCCTCAAGGATATCCTCCAGGACTTCCGTCGAGAAGCTCAGTCTGGCCTCGCCGTTTTCCAGACGGGTGCTGGCCAGCAGGTTTTCCACCATGTGGTTGAGCCAGAGCGAGTCCTCATAAATCGTCCGGTAGAGAGACTGTCGGGTGGCCTCGTCGAAACTGTCTCCGTGGGAGAGCAGGTTGCTTGCATTGCCCGAGATGGAGGTCAGAGGCGTCCGAAGATCGTGTGAAATCGCGCGCAGCAGCGTGGAGCGCAGCCGCTCATTCTCGATCTGGACGGCGGCGGCTTCCCGCTCCCGGGCGTTCTCCTCCGCCTCCCGGGCGGTGTCCTTCAGGCGCACCGCGAGGGTGCTTGTGATGAAAGAGGTCACGAACAGGGCCAGAAAAACCACCGGGTACCCGGATTCCAGAACCTTGAGGGAGAAGCGCGGGTCGACAAAGAAATAATTGAACAGCAGAACCGAGACCACCGAGCATACCAGACTGTAGACGCGATGGGAGGTCCCGACCGCGATCATCAGGACGCCCAGAAGATAGGACATCATGATGGTGGAATCGGAAAAGCCTAGGCGGTAAAAGAGCGCCCCGAGAAGCGTCGCGAGGGTGAGAAAGAACAGACTGAGCGCGAGATCCAGAGGGAGAGAGGATCCGGTATCGAAATGCCGCATGATATTGATTCCTCCGGTTTTGTGTGATACTTCACTTATACCAGAGCGTTAAGAAGTTGTAAAGATTTTTCCTGTGCCCAGTATCGCATAAATCGGATTAAAACAGGATTAAGACTTTTGAAAGAACATTAAGATTGTATAAAGATCGGAGGCAAAACAAAAACACCGTGCGGCCGTCCGGAAGGAGGCAGCACGGTGTCGAAGGATCGAAACCGTATAAGATTCGTATAAAATTCTGACGCGGCGGGGATCAGGCTTTGGCTGCTTTGGCCTGCTTGATGGACAGGCCGATCCGCTTTTTCTTTTCATCGACGCTCAGGACGAGAACCTCCACCACGTCGCCGACCGAGAGGACCTCGGAGGGATGACGGATGAAGCGGTCGGAAATCTCCGAGACATGCACAAGACCGTCCTGGTGCACGCCGATGTCGACGAAGGCGCCGAAGTCGATGACGTTGCGGACGGTGCCGGAGAGCTTCATGCCCGGCTTGAGGTCCGAGATCTCCATGACGTCGGTGCGGAGGATCGGTTTGGGGAGCTCGTCACGGACATCGCGCCCGGGCTTCATGAGCTCCTGCATCACGTCCATCAGGGTCGGCACGCCGATGCCGATCTCTTCGGCGGCTCTGGCGGTGCCGTAGTCCTTGACCCGGCCGGGGAGATCGGAGAGTTTCCCGGCGCGAAGATCGGCGTCACTGTGGCCGGTCAGCGTGAGCAGGGCTGACGCGGCGGCATAGGACTCGGGGTGCACGGCGGTGTTGTCGAGGATGTTCTTGCTCTCGGGGACACGCAGGAAGCCGGCACACTGCTGGAAGGCCTTCGGCCCGAGCTTCGGTACCTTCTGGAGCTGCTTGCGGTCCCGGAAGGGGCCGTTTTCTTCCCGGAAGGTGACGATGTTTTTGGCCGTGGTGGCGGTGAGGCCGGAGACACGGCGCAGCAGGGAAGGCGAGGCGGTGTTGACGTCCACGCCGACGGCGTTGACGCAGTCTTCCACCACCGCGTCCAGCGCGGACTCCAGCTGCTTTTCGGGCATATCGTGCTGGTACTGGCCGACGCCGATGGCCTTCGGCTCAATCTTGACCAGCTCGGCCAGGGGATCCTGGAGACGGCGGGCGATGGAGACCGCGGAGCGCAGGTTCACGTCAAACTGGGGGAATTCCTCCGCACCGAGGGGGCTTGCGGAGTACACCGAGGCGCCGGCCTCGGAGACGATCATGTAGCTGAGGTTGGCGCCGCGCTCGTTCTCCTGGCGGATGAGCTCGATGGCCATCTGCTCGGTCTCGCGGCTGGCGGTGCCGTTGCCGATGGCGATGTGCTCCACGCCGTGCTTGCGGACCAGGGAGGCCAGCTTCTGGATGGCCTCGTTCTTCTGCCGCTCGCCGTAGGTGGGATAGACGACGGCGGTGTCCAGAACCCGGCCGGTCCCGTCGACCACGGCGACCTTGCAGCCCATGCGGTACCCGGGGTCGAGGCCCATGGTGACCTTGCCCTTGACGGGCGGCTGCATCAGGAGGGGACGAAGGTTCAGGGCAAACTGGCCGATGGCGCCTTCACAGGCCGTCGCCGTGAGCTCGGAGCGGATCTCGCGCTCGAGAGACGGGAAGAGCAGGCGGTCATAGGCGTCAAGCGCCGCAGCGCGGATAAACTCCATCGCCCTGGTTCCGGGCATGACCACGGCGCGATAGACCGTGCGCATGGCGGTGTCGTGGTCCAGCTCGACCGAAACCCGCAGCATCTTTTCCTTCTCCCCGCGGTTGATGGCAAGAACCTGGTGCCCCTGCAGGCGGGAGAGATTCTGGGTAAAGTCGTAATAGAGCTGATAGACCGAATCCTCCTCGGTGGCGGCCTCGGAATGGAGCTGGCCGATCCGGCCCAGCAGCTCCTTCAGGGCTTTGCGTAGTTCGGCGCTGTCGCTGATCTGTTCGGAGATGATGTCGGAAGCGCCGGCAAGGGCATCTTCCACGGTTTCCACACCTTTTTCCGGATCAACATAGGCCGCCGCAGCCTCCTCCGGATCCGGGCAGTCGCGGTCCTGGCGGAAGAGAAGCTCCGCCAGAGGCTCCAGGCCCTTCTCCTTTGCAATGGTGGCGCGGGTACGGCGTTTCTGCTTATACGGGCGATAAAGGTCTTCAAGCTCGGCAAGGGTCCTAGTCTGCCCGATGGCGGCGGAGAGCTCCTCCGTGAGCTTGCCCTGCTCCTCAATGGAGGCGAGGACGGTCTCACGGCGCTCCTGGAGGTTGCGAAGGTACTGCAACCTCGTCTCCAGCGTGCGCAGGACGGTGTCGTCCATGGCGCCGTGCAGCTCCTTGCGGTAGCGGGCGATGAAGGGGACGGTGTTGCCCTCGTCGAGAAGCCGGACGACGTTTTCGACGTATTCGGCCTTTTGCCCGAGCTCTTCGGACAGAATTGAGATAAGTTGATCCATGTTGTTTCCTTTCATAAAAAAGGCTTCCCGGTCCAAACCGGGAAACCGCGTGAGTTATGATCGCGGGAGAGTGTGCTTGGGGAAGGGAATCCGCAGCCGGAGAGAGGGGGAGAAGAAAGAACTGACGGGCTCCTACCAGCGGGCGTCATGGTCCAAGGTCTTTATCTCCACGCCGATGCCGCCGTTGTCGTAGACGGTGAGCAGGGCCCAGGTGAGGTTTCGCCCCTTCCCGGCGGTGCCGGGGTTTACGACCTTGACCCCGCCGATGTCCTCGTGAAACGGAACATGCGTGTGCCCGAAAAGGGCCAGCTGACAGCCCTCCTCCTGGGCGGCGTAGACCAGGGAATCGACCCGGCCGTAGTCCACATGATACAGATGGCCGTGGGTCAGAAAGGCCTTCACCGGTCCGAGCGAGACCGTAAGCACATTTGGCGCCAGCGCGGCGAAGTCACAGTTGCCCGCGACGTTGTAGAGCGGGATTTCCGGAAAGCGCCGAAGCAGGACCTCCGTGTCCCGGTCGTGGTCGCCGAGATGAAAAACGGCGTCCGGACGGCAGCGGGAGACCGCGTCCGCCATCGGAGCGGTATATCCGTGGGTGTCGGAGAAAACCGCAATCCTCATCCGACGTGCTCCTGCTTCTCCCGGGACTCTGTTCCCGCCGAAGGGGCCGCATGAGCGCCGCTTGACGCGGCCGGCGCGGCCGCGGGGCCTTCCCGGTGCACGGGGTGAAGATGATCCGGATGAACGTGTGCTTTCGAGAAAACGAACAGCCAGACCGTAAGCGAGATCGCGAAAGCGACGACAATGCAGACAATGCGGATCCCGGTTCCGGGGCCGGCGACAAGCACGGCGATCAGGCCAAGCACCGCCGAAATGGCATAGAGCACCGCGACGGCCTGTTTCTGACTCATCCCCATGTCGATCAGCTTGTGGTGGATGTGGCCGCGGTCGGCGTGGAAGGGACTCTGCCCGTGCAGGATCCGGCGGAAGAAGGCGAAGATGGTATCACCCAGCGGCACCGCCAGCGAGAGCAGCGGGATCAGGAAGGTGATAATCGCGTGAAACTTGAACAGACCGATGATGGAGACACAGGAGAGCACATAGCCGAGAAACTGTGAGCCCACGTCGCCCATAAAGATCTTGGCGGGATTGATGTTGTAGGGCATGAAGCCGAAGCAGGCGCCCGCAAGACATGCCAGGATCAGGGGGATGCTGCCGATGCCCGCGGGGAGAATCATCGACACAATCATCATCGAGATGGAACTGATGGCGGAGATGCCGACGGCAAGGCCGTCCAGGCCGTCGATGAGGTTGACCGCGTTGGTGCAGGCGATGATCCACATGATGGTGAACGGAATGGACAGCCAGCCCAGCGGGATGGTGGCCTCGCCGTCGAGAAAGCCGGGGTTTGAGATGACGTCGAAGACGATGCCGCAGCGGATCGCCACCAGAGCGGCCAGAAACTGCCCGCCCAGCTTGATCCATGGGTTCAGACAGAGAATATCGTCCAGCGCCCCCATGACCGCGATGATCACCGCGCCCAGAAGAAGCCCCATCACCTGCATGGACATGTTGACAAAGAGCAGGACCGACAGCACGAAGCCGGTGAAAATGGCGAGCCCGCCCATACGCGGAATCGGATGGTCGTGGACCCGCCGCGCGTCCTTCGGAACATCGATCGCGCCGACGTTCTCGGCAAAGCGCTTGACGGGCGGTGTCATGAGGTAGGAGACCAGGAGCGCGACCGCGGGACCCGCGAATATTTTCCAGATCGGAAAATCAAAAGCTTGCATAATGAATGCTCCAGTTGATGAAATCGCCCGGAAACCGGGACGGATAATAGCGGGGGATCAGAAGGGCTTCTCCACGAAGCCGACGCGCTTGTAGACCTTGCGCAGGGTCCGGCGGGCCACCGCGGAGGCGCGCTGGGCGCCCTCGGTGTAGACCGAGCGGAGATAGTCCTTCTCGGCGATCATGCGTGCGCTCTCCTCGCGGATGGGGCGAAGCGTTTCGATGACGGCGTCGCCGACGGCGGGCTTAAAGACGCCGTAGCCCTTTCCTTCAAAGTCATGCTCGATCTGCTCAAAGCTCAGGCCCGTGACCGAGGAATAGATGCTCATGAGGTTTGACACGCCCGGCTTCTGCTCCGGGTCATAGCGGACGCAGTGCTCGGTGTCCGAGTCGGTGATGGCGCGCTTGAACTTGCGGGCGATCTCCTCGGGCGGGTCCATGATGAACACGCAGCCGGCCGGGTCGGACTTGGACATCTTCGAGGTCGGCATGGAAAGGCTCATGATCCGCGCGCCCACCTTTGGAATATACGGTTCGGGAACCGTGAAGGTCGGGCCGTAGATGTTGTTGAAGCGCGTGGCGATGTCCCGGGTGAGCTCACAGTGCTGTTTCTGATCCTGGCCGACGGGGACAAAGTCCGCCTGATAAAGGAGAATGTCGGCGGCCATGAGGGACGGATAGGTGAAGAGCCCGCCGTTGATGTTCTCGGCGTTCTTCGCGCTCTTGTCCTTGAACTGGGTCATGCGGCTGAGCTCGCCGAACATGGTGTAGCAGTTGAGAATCCAGCCGAGCTCCGCATGCTCGTGCACATGGCTCTGGATAAAGAGGGTGTTCTTCTCCGGATCCAGGCCGCATGCGATGTACTGCGCCAGCTGGGACACGGAGCGCCGCCGCAGGTCGGCGGGCGTCTGGCGGACCGTAATGCTGTGCAGGTCGGCCATGAAGTAATAGCAGTCAAATTCCTCGGCGAGGGCGGCCCAATTCTTCACCGCGCCCAGGTAGTTGCCCAGATGCAGGTCGCCGGAAGGCTGAATGCCGGACAGCATTACTTTTTTTCTTTCTGTCTGCTGATCCATCTGATC
>CADAPN010000080.1 GCA_902789835.1 Oscillospiraceae bacterium | reverse complement strand
TTCTTGTCGGAATCAGCACTACAGCTCAGTCGCCCGGTATTCCGGTGCCTGCCTACACCATCAATCCGACTACGGAAGTTGTCAGGCTGCCATCCCCAACGCCCAGACCTACTCCCAAGCCAACTGCGACACCTGTCCCTAACGTGCCCTACGTGGGCATGACTGTTTCTTATGTACCGGCCAGGTGGACCTGGCAGGGAACGGATAATCTCACGGTAAAAGATGCTGCCGGCAAAGGGATTAGAACAATCAAATATCATTATGAGGATTTGCCGAAGCAATATACCATCTGGGTCAGCGAAGCCAACAGCCAGGTTGTAAAAGTGTCCATTACGGATCCTACCGCAAGCGCCAAAAAAAGCAGCAGTACAAAAAAGAAATCCTCTTCCGATCCCTATCATGCCAAAGACTACGCCCATCCTGATGATTTCTACTATGACTATTATGATGACTTCTGGGATTATGAAGACGCAGAAGACTACTGGGAAGCACATCACTGAACGAAACAGGATTCAAAGACGAAGCCCATAATAATCACCGGCCCGTGGGATTCACACCTCACAACGGGCCGGCTATATGGGCTTTATCATGTTTTCTCGTCTTCGTTCTTTTGCTTACTACCTGCTCTATATGAACTGACCGAGAGTCAGATTATTGTTTTCTCAGTCGAAGTCAAAATCGAAGTCGAACATGTCGTCGTAGTCGTACATGTCATCGAAATCATAGCGATCATACATGTCATCGTAGTCGTACGGATCGTCGTCATAGTAGTACTCATAATAGGTGACGGACGGCTGGGTGTTGTTGACGGGCGGATTGTAGACGGCGTGATACTCTTTGCTGAAGTCCGTGACTTTCCCGGTGAGAACGTCCCTCTTCCACCGTGAGGGGGCCCTTTGCCGCGAAGGCGGTCACGCCGAGGGCCAGCATCATAACAACTACCAGTACCATTGCAACTGGTTTTTTCATTTTCTTCTCCTTCTCATTTTTTATAGGGCAGCGTGTGCCTCTGATCTTTGTCTACAGCCGCAGTATAATACCGGCATAGTCATAGAAATGTCACAAAGTGTGTCAGAGGGGCGGCTGCGTGTTTCAAGCATTTTTATAACGCTTGACATTTAACGTCTATCGTTATATAATTTCATAGGATATTCAGAAAGGATATACTGTTGCTTTGATCAAATCATTTTCAGGGAAAGAGACGGCAATGCTGTTTCGTAGCGGTCATTCCAGGAAATACAGCAACATTGAACGGATTGCATTACGTAAACTGGATATGATAAATGCCGCTATTAATGTTGAAACGCTAAAGATCCCGCCCGGGAACAGGCTGGAAGCGCTTAAAGGAAATCGGCAGGGGCAGTACAGTATTAGGATAAATGATCAGTGGCGCATATGCTTCAAGTGGGAAGGCCAGGACGCATATGACGTTGAAATAGTTGATTATCACTGATGGGAGGAAACACAATGAGGACTGAGAATCTTATTCACCCCGGTGAAATTCTCCGTGAGGAATTTATGGTTCCTATGGGAATCTCTCAGAACAGACTGGCTATTGAGTTGCGCATTCCTGCTACTCGGATCGGGGAAATTGTTAATGAGCGGCGTGGAATCTCCACGGATACCGCCGTACGCCTTGGGATTTTCTTTGGAACCGGCCCGGAATTCTGGACAAATCTCCAGACGAATTATGATCTGGGCGTCGCCCTGAAACGCAACAAAGAGGAGTTTTCCATGATTCGTGCCTACGCTCCTGCAATCTAAAAAACGGTTTGAAAGAATCATAATGAATCCGCAGACCTGATCTCAAACCCATGCTTGCCGCTGTTCCGAACACATGATACAATAGGGGGCGGAAACTCGGAAGCTTCGGGAGGAAGAACTGTGATCAGTGCTTTTCAAGAAGTTGATATTCACGGAATGACGAAGGCGCAGGCTTTCACCGCAATTGACGCGAAGCTGCGCAGAGCAAAGGGCGCGGTATATACGCTTCGAATCATCCATGGATACCATGGCGGAACGATCCTGCGAGATGCGATCCGCTCTCACTATAGGAATCATCCGCAGGTGAAAAGAATTGAGCTTGGCCTGAATCCCGGCGAGACAGATTTGATTTTAAAAGAACTCTGAGGAATGAGAAAGCATCAAGAAATGACGGTCCGGCAGCTCTTCGCTGCAAAGGCCGTCATTTCTTTCTCAGTCCCTTGACAATCATAAGGCATCCGCAGAGCATACCACTTTTTAAAGAAGCAGACCGGGGAACAACTCCCCGGTCGTTTTCGGCAGTTCGTTTTCGTGGAGTATCATGTTCTTTTTCATGATATCGCATCGGCCTGCAGCACGCCCTCACGCGGGGTGTGCTATTGCGGAAAGATTTTTGTAAAATATACTTGACATTTTGCTTTTCTTGATGTACACTGCTCTTGCAGTCGGGGAAAGCCGGCCCCCGACCGCGCTTCTGAAATGCAGATCATCTTTTTTCAAATTGACAGATCAATCAAAGGAGAATTCAACTATGAGCATCAATATGATGAAGTCCGCCGGACTGGCCATTGGTATTCTGATCGGTCTTGTTGTGGCCGTTGCCCTGATTTTAATCTCCAACAACAACCGGAAGGTCCGCACGGAATACGATGAGCGCCAGCTCCGCGTGCGGGGAGACGCCTACCGTTACGCGTTTTACAGTGTGATCATCTGTGAAGTCATTCTGCTGATCCTGGAATTCGGTGAAGTCGCCCTTCCCATCCCCGCCTACGTCCTGCACTTTGGCGCAATCATCATCGGCTGCCTTGTCCTCTGCACGTACTGCATCTGGAAGGATGCCTACTGGGGCCTGAACAACAACCGCCGCCGATACGGAATCATCCTGGTCGTCGCCGGCCTGCTGAACGCCTTTCCCATCTACAGAAGCCTGTCCCACCGCTCCACGCTCGATTTTCCCTATGTGAATCTTCTGGCCTGCATCATGCTGCTCGTGGTCGGCGTGGAGCTGCTGCTCAAGCAGTTTCTTGACCGCCGGGCCGAAAACAGCGGGGAGAGCGCATGAAAAACCTGAAGCTGAAGTCCGCCCGCGCGGCAAAAGATCTCTCCCAGGACGAGCTTGCCAAGCTCTGCGGTGTTTCCCGTCAGACCATCAGCGCCATTGAAAAGGGAGACTACAACCCCACCATCAATCTCTGCATTGCCATCTGCAAAGCCCTGGAGAAGACCCTGGACGAGCTCTTCTGGGAAGGCTGAAGCTTGCAGTTGAAAATAGCTGACCGCCGCTCCGGGGCATACCGGAGCAGTGGTCAGCTTTCCTTTTCAGATTCCGCTTTATGGGCCGTGCCGCCTGTGCCCCTACGCCTTCTGATGATTCGCCAGGTGATCCAGTCTGATCGGGGTGAAAACGTCCATGATAACCGTATTCGGCTCCGCGGTAACCACGCTGTGGGCCTCGTTCGGTGCGAATGCGGCGGCATCACCGGCTTGAATGTAATGAAAGCTTTGTCGGCGGCTCCGGTTTTGCAAAGGTGTTCAGGATGTTCTGCATCTTTTTCCGATCCTCCGGCGGCAGACCGGGAAGAAGGGAGCGGAGCAGGGCTTCCTGATCCGCGGTTAAATACGTTCTGGAGTAATACCATCCGTCGACGGCGTATACGCCTCCGCCGTGTCGGCCGGGGACGGTATAGAACGAGGCGACGGCCGTGACTTCATCGAGATCGCGCATGATCGTGTATCTGCTGACGCCAAGTTCCTCGGCCAGATTCGGTATCGTCTCATATCTGCGCGCGCTGATGATTTCCAAAAGCCTGCGCTGGCGCTCCGATTTTGTCACTTCCGTCACCTCCTTCCGCCTTCTCCGGATTCAACCTACGGCTCAACGGTTGCATGCGCTGCAACCGTTGAGCCGTTTTCCCTGTTTCCGGACAGAAAGAAAGCCGGACACCGGGATCCGGGATTCTTCAACAGGATTGAAGATTCCCGAATTCAAAGTGTCCGGCCATTTGGTGACTTATGGCCGAAGCCATAGACCCGTTGCTCGGTACGACATCGCTGCCGGCGTCGTATCATTCGCTTCCCTGAACCCTCAGGAAAACTCACTTACCGCACCGCAGCTCCTTTTTCGAACCGAGGCCGTCTACACCGGGCTTCGGTTCGATTGTGATTCCGTTCTTACTTTAACCTCAGCGGGGATACACGCCGAAAGCAGACGGCCGCAGCATCGCATGCCGCGGTATCCGCATGGCAAGATCAATCCGAACCACGTGCTTGCACTGAGGGCACTTGATCTCCACATAGCCGGTGGTCAGGCTGATCTTATCGAAGAGCCGCTGATTGCAGACCGGGCAGCGCTTCGCCACCCGGATTGCATCCTCTCTCATACCGCTTCCTCCTCTTCTGCGAAAACATCAATCAGCGAATTTGGGTCGGCCATCTGATTCCGCCCCAGGAGCCCAAGAAGCTCCAGCCGATATGCCAGCGCCTGCTTCGAGACGCCCATCGTCCGGCACAGCTCCAGAAACCGGCCGTAGTCTTCCCTTCTCCAAACCGGGTTCAGAAGCGGGATGCCCTTCGGAATGCCCGCAAGAGCCAGATTTCTCTCCAGAAGGTCGCGCGGAATCAGAAGCTCCGAGGCCAGGACATCCATCTGCCACTCTTCCCAGTCATGTCCGCTTCCGCGCGCGCACAGACGGTGCCGGCGGCAGCAGCGCGCCCGGCGGGCCGCCGTACCGTCACCGTAACTTGCCGGATACAGCATCTTCAGAATCTGATGCGCGCACTCGTGGCAGAGCGTAAAGTTATGCCGCCCGGGACCGCAGGCGGAGAAAAGAAGCTCCTCTTCAATCAGGATCGTTTTCCCGTCCAGGATACAGGCCCCGTACTCCCTTTCGTCCGGGAGGAAGACCTCGAGCTCTCCGTAGCTCGTCATGCCCAGCAGTTCCCCGTCCTCGGAGAGATGGCGGTAGCGAACGGTCATTCCAAGGACCTTCCGGGCCAGGAGCTCCGGGTCAACACAGGCTGGACGCTCCTGTGCCTCCGGCAGCTTCCGGTATGCGCGAAGAACGCGCTGCGCAATGCGCTCCATATCCAGTCTGCTCAGATAAAGCATCTCCGCTTCCCCCTCCGCATGGTGTAACCGGATTGTAACACAATAACTTGCGCTTGTAAAGAGGAATTTCGCCCTTGATTTTCTCAATTTATTGTGTTATACTCTGAGCAACAGACGAATCCATTATGAGAAAAGGAGACAACACGATGGGCAGAAGAGCATTTGATTCGGAAAAGGCAAAGGTCATCGATATCCGCACCGGAAAGCAGGCGGAAGGCGCGCCCCTGCCGTCCATCTGTGAGCGGGTGAGGTATTATCGGACGCTCCGGAAGCTTGACCAGAAAGAGCTCGCCCGCCGGCTGAACGTCACGCCGAACTCCGTGAGCAACTGGGAATGCGGCCGAAGCCGGCCGGACGTCTCTCTCCTGCCGGATCTCTGCCACGCGCTGGATATTACCCCGTTTGAGCTCATGGGCATGAGAGACCCCAGGACCTATGACCGGCAGGAGCAGCTTCACATGGACAACTACCGCAGGCTCGAAAAGCGGGACCGGTATCTGGTGGACAACCTCATGGGCAGTATGCTGGTAATGAAAGAGTCGGAAGACCTGCCGAAGCTGATCCGGCTTCGCTATTTTGAAAAGCCGCTGGCCGCCGGCATCGGCGACCCGACGGAGTTCGAGGGGCTCAGTGAAGAAATCTACCTCTATGAGACGGACGAATACCGCCGTGCGGATTACGTCTTCCGTGTCAACGGCGACAGCATGGAGCCGGACTATGAAAACGGTGACCTGGTGCTGGTGGAGCGTGTCCCCAGCGGCCTGACGCTTCAGGAGGGTGAGATCGGCGCCTTCATCGTCGGAAACGAAATGTACATCAAGGAATACCGCGCCGACGGGCTGCACTCGCTGAACAAAAAGTACGACGTGCTGAAGTTTGACGCGGATCAGGCGGTTTACCTGATCGGCCGGGTGCTGACGGTGCTGGACCCCGAGGGCATCGCAAGCCAGAGCGACATTGAGAAGTTCAAGCTTCTGCACGAATGAGACGATGTGCTGCAGATATTATGTAGAACCCCAGGATGAGATGCTGCGGCAGTACGGCGACATTGCCGCCCGGGCAAAAATCCGGGAAGAGTTTCTTCGGCGTGTCCCAAAGCCGCTCCTGATCCGGGGAGAGATCCGTCCCACGGACATCGTGCCGGTAATCGCCACCAGCAGGCGGGGCAACAAGGCCTGCTTTCCGATGCAGTGGGGCTTCAACATGGAAGGGCGCGCCATGCTCCCGAACGCGCGTCTGGAGACGGCGGGGGTCAAGCCGCTCTTCCAGGGCGCCTGGAAATCACACCGCTGCGTAATCCCCGCGTCCTGGTACTATGAATGGGAGCATTTTCTCCGGCCGAACGGGAAGAAGGAAACCGGAGCAAAGTACCTGATCCAGCCGAAGGGCGATCATGTGACCTGGCTCTGCGGGCTGTACCGCTTCGAAGACGGTCTCCCCCACTTCGTCGTGCTCACCAGGCCGCCCAGTGAAGAGATCTCCTTCATCCATGACCGGATGCCCCTGATGCTGCGGGAGAAGGACGTGGACGAATGGATCAGCCCGGACGCGAAACCGGATGAAATCGCGTACCGGGCCGTGACGGACCTGCATTATGAAAAAGCCGTGCAGACGGAAAAGGCGCCGCCTCCGGTGCCTGACCTTTTTCTCCCCTCCACCTTTGAATGAGGGTAATTTTTCGGACAGGTCAGGGAGTAGAATGCAGTTATTGTTCTTAATGATACAGAACGTGGCGAAGAATCCTGTGAAACAGTATCACCTGACGAAGGAGGCCGAGGCAGAATGTTTGCCGTTATCAGAGAAAACAGAGACCGCACCGTAACCCGCCTGCTGACCTGCGGGAGTCTGGAAGCGGTCATTGTGGCGTCACAGATGGAAAAGAACAAGGTTGCACTTGCCGAGCGCTCCAAAATCCGGGCCGTCGCCATGGACGACGGCGGGTATACGGAGATTGTGCTGTAACGCTTTATGCTGATTCCTGTCTGAACAAGTCTGAAACAAAGAACCGGCACGCGGTGTGGATCTCTCCTCACCGCGTGCCGGTTCTTTATCCTGAATCACCCTGTAATTGTTTTTCCTCAGTCGTCCCAGAAATCATCACTGTATCCGCCGCCGAAGCCGGTCTGTCCGGCCCCCTGGTACTCGGCGCTGAAGTCTATGACCTGGCCGGTGCTGATATCCACGTCCACGTCGTACTCGGTATTGTTGGCATGGAATTCAATCTCGAAAATCTGATGCCCGTTCTCCCAATCTCTGTGGACTTTCGTAAATACCGCTTCAGAGGCGTCTACACCGGCGTAGTTCAGCGCCGCCTGCTTTGCCCGGTCCACGAGGGTGGTCTGCTCTGCGAAGGCCGTTGTGCCGAGGGCAAGGATCATGACAATGATCATTATCACTGCAGCTGCTTTTTTCATTTTTGTCTTCTCTCCTCCGATTCTTATTTTCGTGAACCTGCCGGTTTCTTTTTTACAACTGCAGTATAGCACGGGAAGAATCACAGAAGTGTCACAGCTCAATTATTTTATTCCTCCGTTCACGGCGGCCGTATCCTCAAAAACTGCTTCTGATTTGTGCCAGGAACCTTTCCGCGATGGGCGTAAATGCCTGGTATCGATTCCAGATCAGATACAGCCTTGTCTCCAGCGTCGGAAAAAGCGGTCGAAATGTCAGTCCGCTGTTTTCCGATACGTCAACGAGATTGCGGAATGACAGCTGATAGCCAAGGCCTTCCCGTACGAACATAGAGGCATTGTAGGCTAAACGGAATGAGCCTTCCAGGTGCAGTTCTTCAAACTGTTTTCCCGCCCATTCTCTGATGTCGCCTTCCCAGCCTTGCTCGGAAGTGAAGAGCGGCAATCCGACCAGATCATCAATTTCGATCACATCTTTTTTCGCCAGCGGTGCATCGGCGGGGAGGATCAGGCCCCATATGTCACCTTCCGGGAATGCGATCGACTCATACTTTCTCTCGTTGGGCGCATCACAGATCACCGCGAAATCCAGCAGTCCCTTGTCCAGTTTCTCCGTGACCTGTTCCGTGTCTCCGCTTGTGATGTGATATTTAAGGCCGGGGTACCGTTCTTTCAAAATGCGAAGCTCCCGGGCAATGTACCGGATCTGGTAGGACTCGGCAAGGCCGAAATACAGATCGCCGCCCGTAAGATCATCCAGGGACAGAAACTCTTTTTCAATCTTGTCCGCCATCGAGACAAGATCCTCCGCGCGATTCCGAAGGAGCGCCCCCTCTTCCGTGAGCGCAATACTGAAGCTGCGGCGGGTAAACAGCTTTTTGCCCAGCTCATCCTCCAGGGATTTCAGCGCCTTGGAAAGCGTCGGCTGTGTCACATGAAGCATTTCGGCGGCTCGGGTCATGTTCTCTTCCCGTGCTACCGCGAGAAAATACCGTAAGATCCGTATCTCCAAGAGACAACGCTCCTCCCCTCTTGATATTCCATATCGGAATTTCACGATATTCATTATAACTATTAGCGCGTAAAAAAGCAATCCGCTATAATGATGATGCAAAAAGTAAACGGAGGAATCGGATATGGACGAAAGAATCACCCTTCGCCGTCGAATGGCGGATGCCGGATGTGATGAATCCAGCATTGCCAGAGCCGAGGCGCTCTACGCCGCCGGTGCGAAGGAGGATCTGGTCCGCTTTCTGCGCTGCTGCCGCTGTGACCAGCTGGACGCGCTGCATGACCGCCAGAAGCAGCTGGACCGTCTTGATCTGCTCATCCGGAAAGCGCAGCAGATGTAAATGAAAATGAATGATTGAGAAAAGGAGCGCGATCATGATGAAAATTGAAACTCTGAAGCTGACACAGGAATGGGACAAGACCTTCCCGAAGAGCGAAAAAGTGGACCACTGCAAAGTAACTTTTGTCAACCGTTACGGGATTACCCTGGCGGCTGACATGTATGCGCCGAAAAACGCCGAGGGCAGACTTCCGGCGATCGCCGTCTGCGGTCCCTTCGGGGCGGTCAAGGAGCAGTGCGCCGGTCTTTATGCGCAGACCATGGCGGAGCGCGGCTTTTTGACGATTGCTTTTGACCCGTCCTTCACCGGTGAGAGCGGCGGCAACGTGCGCTATATGGCCTCCCCCGACATCAATACCGAGGACTTCATGGCGCGAGGACTTCATGGCGGCGGTGGATTTTCTCTCCCTGTGCGATAAAGCGGATCCTGCCCGTATCGGCATCATCGGGATCTGCGGCTGGGGCGGCATGGCTCTGAACACCGCGGCTCTGGACACCCGCATTAAGGCGACGGTGGTCTCGACCATGTACGACATGACGCGCGTAAACGCCAAGGGCTACTTTGATGCGGAAGACAGCGAAGAAGCCCGTTATGCCAAGCGCGCTGCCATGTGCGCCCAGCGGATTGCCGATCGGAAGGCCGGGGAATACACGCTCGGCGGAGGCGTTGTCGATCCCCTTCCGGAAGACGCGCCCTATTTTGTGAAAGACTACTACGACTATTACAAGACCCCGCGGGGCTACCATGCCCGGTCCCTCAATTCCAACGGCGGCTGGAACGTGATCGGATGCGAATCTTTTCTCAACCAGCCGATCCTGCAATACTCCAACGAGATCCGATCCGCCGTCCTGATCATGCACGGCGACAAGGCGCATTCCTGCTACTTCGGAAAGGACGCCTATGCCGACATGGTGAGGGACAGCAAGTACACCGAAAACAAGGAACTTCTGATCATTCCCGGCGCTTCCCACACGGATCTGTATGACGGCGGCGGCAGGAATGCGATCCCCTTTGATAAGCTTCAGAGCTTTTTTGAAGAATACCTGAAATAATCCGGCCCGTGGGTAAGGCAGATCAATCAGAAGCACCATAAGTTTGAAGCACCATAAGCATGTGAATCATGCTTATGGTGCTTTCACTTTGCCGCCGTCATCACGGAGAGTAAGAACGCATAGCGCATTGACTACGAGCAAAAGTGAAAAATGCCGCTGCGGAAGAAAGCTCCGGGGCGGCATTTGAAATTTAATTTGACTGAAATATGTTCCGGGGCGGCGAGAATAAACAGATTTCGGAGGATTTAAGGTAGATAACGTATAGTATTGTTGAGCAATTTGTGGTCGTTGAAGTCCCTTGAACCTGCAATGATGACCTTTCAAATCCAACTCCTCCCACCAAAAAGCCCGTAGAATGTTCTATATATGAATGTTAACAGATTCTTCACAGAAGAATTAGCACTCTCTCTTGACGAGTGCTAAAAATGGTGGTATAACATAATCGCAAGAGGGAAAGAGATCCGGAACTAAGGTTCCGGGTTTCCTCATCTCCCCCTTGCGGCATATACCATAGCAACAGCCCTG
>CADAPN010000079.1 GCA_902789835.1 Oscillospiraceae bacterium | reverse complement strand
TTCAAACTGTCCCTCCTCCCCGGTATTGCGGTAGCGGACGGCCTGGATGACTACATCAAGGGCAAGAACGTATGGATCAAGTTCGTTTCCTGCTGGCCCATCGACTATGACGATGACGGCACGCTCGCAATCTGGATCGGCGGACAGAAGATCAGCAAGGATTATTACTCCATCTCCAACGATCACCAGACCCTCTGGATTTATCGGAACCTCCTGGATCAGCTGCGCAGCAACAACAGCTACACGCTGACTGCCCGGCTGTGGCGTCTGAACAAGACGGACGGACACAGGGAATACTTCTACCCGGCCCAGGCTTCCTTCAACATCCTGGCGGCAGGCTCCACCTCCTACAAGTCCCCGAAGACCGGCGACAACTCCAATGTTGCCCTTTGGGCGGCAGTGGCTGTCCTCTCCGGCGGCGCGGTGGTTGCCCTGATCCCGAAGAAGAAACGGGTCAGCAAGTAAGCCGAGGAATCACTCGAAAAGAAACAAGTCAAGATGAACCGCTGCGGTTTTCCGCAGCGGTTTTTCTGCGCAGATGAAAAATCGGTGGAAAAAGCGTGAAAGATATGATAGGATATCGCAGGACTAATCATCTGGAGGCATGAACCATGAGACCCTATAACACCGAAATCATCTCCGTGGGAACGGAGATCCTTCTGGGACATATTACGAACACCGACGCGAGGGATATCTCCGAGATGCTTTCGCGTATCGGGATCAACGTCAAGTATCACACCGTAGTAGGGGACAACCCCGAACGGCTCCGTGCCTGTGTGGAGATCGCAAAATCCCGTGCGGATATCATCATCACGACAGGCGGCCTGGGACCGACCTGTGACGACCTGACCAAGCAGATTCTGGCGGAGAGCTTCAGCCTGAAGCTCGTGCAGAATGACGACGAGGTCAAATTCCTCCATGAGTTTATCCGGAACAAGCGGAACTTCACACCGAATAATTTTCAGCAGGCGATGCTGCCGGAGGGCTGCACCGTGTTTCATAATCTCTGGGGCACGGCGCCCGGCTGCGCGTTTCAGGCGGAGGGAAAGACGGTTATCATGATGCCGGGACCGCCGGTGGAGTGTGTGCCGATGTTCCGAACCTATGGCGTGCCGTATCTGCGTTCCCTCTCCGATGAGGAGATTGTTTCGCATTCAATCCGGGTTTTCGGGATCGGAGAGAGTGCGATCGACGACATGTTTGCCGATGAGATGAATGTCATGGTGAACCCCACCATGGCCCCTTATGCCAAGGAGTGCGATTGCCTGCTGCAGGTGACGGCCAAGGCCGGAAGCGAGGCGGAGGCCGAGAAGATGATGGCCCCGGTGATTGCGCATGTGAAAGAGCGGCTCGGCGATTTTGTCTATGGGATGGATGTGGAGTGCATTGAGGAGGCGGTGTTCCCGCTCCTGAAGGATAAGGGACTGACCTTCGCAACGGCTGAGAGCTGCACCGGCGGAGAGATTGCCAAGCGCTTTACGGACATCCCCGGCGCAAGCAGCGTCTTCCTGGGGGGCGCGGTGGTGTATACAAACGAAGTGAAGGCGAGACTCCTGGGGCTGGATCCGAAGATGATCGAGGAGAAGGGGGCTGTAAGCCGTGAAGTAGCCGTGGCACTGGCAGAGCAGGTCCGCCGCCTGACCGGAGCCGACATCGGCATCGGCGTTACAGGTCTGGCCGGTCCCGACGGAGACGGTGTCCATGAGGTCGGAACCGTCTTTGTTTCGATGTCGGTGGAGGGAAACACTTATGTACGCGCCCTCAGCCTCGGACCGAAGCGCACCCGCAGCTATATCCGACGGATGAGCGGAAATCACGCCTATGACATGATGCGCCGATGGCTGAACGGCCTCCCGGTGGAAGAGATATAAAACGATTTTGCCTCTGCGAAGACAGAGGCAAAAATTTTTGATTTCCTATGGACAAAGAAAAAAAGCCTATGCTATAATGATTGGCTGTGAAAATAGAGGAAGTGTTTTTCAATTTTAATGAATGATGGACGGAAGGACGGAATAAGCATATGAAATGCCCTTTTTGCGGTTATACCGAGAGCAAGGTGATTGATTCACGCCCGGCGGAAGGCTACACCATGATCCGTCGCCGCAGAGAGTGCCTCTCCTGTCAGAAGCGCTTTACCACCTATGAGAGCATCGAGCGGATGCCGCTGGTGGTCGTGAAAAGAGACGGCCTGCGTCAGTCTTTTGACCGTGTAAAGCTCATCAACGGCATGGTCCGTGCCTGCGAGAAACGGCCGGTTCCGCTGGAGAAGCTGGAGGCGATCGCCGATGAGATCGAACAGGAACTCCAGGGGAAGCTGGACCGCGAGATCAGCACGGTCGAGATCGGCGAGATGGTCATGAAACGGCTGAAGGAAGTGGACGAAGTGGCGTATGTCCGCTTTGCTTCCGTATATCGCAGTTTCAAGGATATCAACACCTTTATGGAAGAGCTCAGCAAGCTCCTGACGGAAACGAAGTGACAGAAGAATGAAAACATTTGTATCGGACAGCGCATCGATCATCGAACGTGCTGCGGAGAGCATCCGCGATGTGCTGAAAGAGAAGCCGGATGCCGTGATCACCATGGCTGCGGGGAGAACGATGCTCCCGCTCTGGGAGAAGCTCGGAGAACTTGTGCGCAAGGGAGAACTCAGCCTGTCTGAGGCGAAGTTCTTTCAGACGGCAGAGTTTCTCGATGGCCCGGAGGGAAAGACGCTCCGCCGGATGACGGAGGATAAGCTGCTGGCGGTGACCGACCTGAAGGAAGAGCACTGCTTCTGGCTGTCCGAGGAGAGCCTGAAGGACTGCGATGCGGAAATCGCAGAAGCAGGCGGCCTGGACCTCGCGGTGCTGGGCCTCGGCCGGAATGCCCATATCGGCTTTAACGAACCGGCAACGCAGTATGACACCCGCTGCCGCATCCAGAAGCTCACCGCCAAAACCCGGGAACAGTACAGCTGGCTGTTCGGCACACCGGAGGCAGTTCCGGAAAAAGCCTGCACCCTGGGGATCCATACCCTGGTGGAGGCAAAGAAAATCCTGGTGCTTGCCCTGGGTGAAGAGAAGGCCCAGGCGGTGTTTGACATGCTCTATGCCCGGGACGACAGCATTATTCCGGCGGCGTTTCTGCAGCTGCCCTTTGACGTAACGGTGTTTGCCGATACGGAAGCGGGAAGAAAACTGTAAAAATATGCCGTCCCGTCTCAGACGGAATGGCAGGATATGTGCATGCACCCTTCGATGTGGCGGTGTTTTCCGAAACAGAAGAGGGCTGGCTGCACGGTAATGGTAAAAAAATCGTATCTCAGAAAGAAGGAAACAAAATGGGGAAGTATTTCGGAACTGACGGATTTCGCGGAGAGGCGAACAAGGACCTGACCGTTGATCACGCCTTCAGGATCGGCCGGTATCTCGGCTGGTACTATGGGAAGGATCACAAGGCCAAGGTCGTGATCGGCAAGGATACCCGCCGCTCCAGCTATATGTTCGAATCCGCGCTCTGTGCCGGCCTGACCGCCTCGGGCGCAGATGCATATCTGCTGCATGTCACCAGCACGCCGAGCGTATCCTATATCACGCGGGCGGACGACTTTGACTGCGGCATCATGATCTCCGCCAGCCACAATCCCTATTATGACAACGGAATCAAGCTCATCAACTCCGACGGCGACAAGATGGAAGAGAGCCTTCTCGACGGCATTGAGGCCTACCTCGACAGCGATGAGCAGCTTCCCTATGCCCAGGGCGCCGACATCGGCCAGACCATCGACTATGCCGCGGGCCGCAACCGCTACCTCGGCTACCTGATCTCCCTCGCGACACGCTCCTATAAGGGCAAGCGCGTCGGACTGGACTGCGCCAACGGAAGCACCTGGATGATGGCCAAGAGCGTCTTCGACGCCCTCGGCGCCGATACCTATGTGATCTCCAATCATCCGGACGGCCTGAACATCAATGTCGACTGCGGTTCGACCCATATTGAGCAGCTTCAGAAATACGTGCTGGAAAACAAGCTGGATGTCGGCTTTGCCTTTGACGGAGACGCCGACCGCTGCCTGGCGGTGGACGAGAAGGGGAACATCTGCAACGGCGATCATATTCTCTACCTCTCGGCAAAGTATCTGCAGGAGCGCGGCATGTTCGGAAGCTCCAAGGTCGTCACGACGATTATGTCCAACATGGGCCTTTACAAGGCGCTGGATGAGCTGGGCATCGGCTATGAAAAGACCGCGGTCGGAGACAAGTATGTCGCCGAGAACATGAAGAAGAACGGCCACCTGATCGGCGGCGAGCAGTCCGGGCACATCATTTTTGCCCGCTACGCCACCACCGGTGACGGCGTGCTTACGGCCATCAAGGTGATGGAAGCCATGTGCGAGACAAAGCTTCCTCTCTCCAAGCTCACCGAGGGCATGAAAATGTACCCCCAGAAGCTCAAGAACGTCGTCGTCGACGACAAGGACGGCACGCTCGCGGATGCGGCGGTCCAGGCGGAAGTGAAAAAAGTAGAGGAAGAACTCGGCACCGAAGGACGTGTTGTCCTGCGCAAATCCGGGACCGAGCCGCTGCTGCGCGTGATGGTGGAAGCCGGAACGCAGGAGCTCTGCGAAGAAAAGGTCGATCAGATTATCGCGGCCATGAAGGATGCCGGCCATCTGATCCGCGTGAAATAAGCATCCGGGAGAGGAGAAGAAACGACTATGGTTACCATCGACGAACTGCTTGATCTGAGTAAGACCATTGCGGCCGACCTGTTTGAAGGCAAGACCTATCCCTGGGAAGTCCTGGACGAGATCAAGGACTTCATCCTGAAGCTTGGGGAGAACCTGCCGGCGGACGAATATGCCCATCCGGCGGAGGGAATCTGGATCGCAAACGACGCGAAGGTGTTTCCCTCGGCCTACATTGGGGCACCCTGCATCATCGACCACGGCGCCGAGATCCGGCACTGCGCCTTTATCCGCGGTAGCGCCATCGTCGGCAAAAACGCGGTGGTCGGCAACTCCTGTGAACTGAAGAACGTGGTTCTTTTTGATAACGTCCAGACCCCTCATTATAATTATGTCGGTGACTCGGTGCTCGGCTACAAGGCCCACATGGGCGCGGGATCCATCACCAGCAACGTCAAGAGCGACAAGACCCTTGTTGTGGTAAAGCAGCCCGGGGCGTTCATTGAGACCGGACGCAAAAAGTTCGGCGCGATTCTGGGCGACTTTGTCGAGGTGGGCTGCAACAGCGTGCTGAATCCGGGAACCGTGGTAGGCCGCTGCAGCAACATCTATCCGACCTCCTGTGTGCGCGGCGTAATCCCCGCCAACAGCATCTACAAGGACAAGGTCGACATCGTCCTGAAGAACTGAAGCGGCATCCATGGACGAAATCGGATACGTATTCAGCCCCCTTGACCTGAAGATCCTGATCCTGTTCATTCTGCGCAGGCTCCCGGGAGAGATCGAAACGGAGCGCCTGATGCAGATCTGCCAGGAGGACGGCGTGGTGAATTACTTCGACTTCACCATCTGCCTGGACGAACTGAAGGAAAGCGGTCAGCTGACCCTGGAGGACGGGTTCTGCAGCATTACGCCCCGCGGCAGGCAGACGGCGGAGACGCTGGACACCAGTCTGCCCTACAGCGTGAGAATGCACGCGGAGAAGGCGGCCGAGGCGGAGGCGGCGGTAATCAGCCGCAACAACTGCATCACCGTGCAGCACAGCTCCAACGAGGCCGGCTGCACGGCGGAACTGGTGCTGAACGACGGCATCAGCGACATTCTGCACCTGCGCATTCTGTGCGCGGATGAGGAGCAGGCCGAGCTCATTGAAAAAAAGTTTCGGCGCAATGCCGAAGAAACCTATCAAAAAATCATCGCTGTTCTCAGTGAATAAAAAGGAACCGGAAGCATATGAAAGTCTATATTCCCGAAGGCTATAAAAGCATCCTCGGCATGTATGATACCCAGAAAGCCATCAGCCTGATCCACCGGCTCTTTGAAGACCGGCTGGGTGCGCTGCTGAACCTCTACCGGGTCTCCGCTCCGCTGTTTGTGGAGGAGAACTCCGGTCTGAACGACAATCTCAACGGCTATGAACGTCCGGTCAGCTTTGACATCCTGCATGCGCCCGACCACAAGGCCCAGGTCGTCCAGTCCCTGGCCAAGTGGAAGCGCCTTGCCCTGAAGCGCTACGGCTTCTTCCCCGGAAAGGGCCTTTATACTGACATGAACGCCATCCGCCGCGATGAAGACGAACTTGACAACCTCCACTCGGTCTATGTGGACCAGTGGGACTGGGAGAAAGTGATTCTCCCCGAAAACCGGAATACCGATTATCTGAAGCTCACGGTCATGGACATTGTAAGCGCCATCTGTGATACCCAGGATACCATCGAATCAATCTACCCCCAGCTGCAGGTGCTCGGCAAACTTAAGAGAGATGTCTCCTTCGTGACCACCCAGGAACTGGAGGATCTCTATCCCGATCTGACGCCGAAACAGAGGGAGAACACCTGGGTCAAGGAACACCGCACCGCCTTTATCATGGGCATCGGCGGCAAGCTCCGCTCCGGACAGCGCCATGACGGACGCGCCCCGGACTATGACGACTGGGACCTCAACGGGGACATCTTCTTCTATGACGATGTTCTGGACTGCGCCATGGAGATCTCTTCCATGGGAATCCGCGTGGATCCGGAGTCGATGGACCGCCAGCTGCGTCTTGCCGGCTGCGACGAGCGCAGAGCACTCCCGTATCACAGAATGCTTCTGAACGGAGAGCTTCCCCTGACCATCGGCGGCGGCATCGGTCAGTCCCGCGTATCCATGCTCCTTCTGGGAAAGGCCCACATCGGAGAGGTGCAAGCGTCGATCTGGGACGATCAGACCGTAAAGCTCTGCGAAGAACGCGGC
Source organism: Oscillospiraceae bacterium (assembly GCA_902789835.1). The sequence goes on along the minus strand of CADAPN010000079.1, from coordinate 1,608 downwards.
GTAGCGCTGCTCTGAGCGGATGACGGAAGAACTGCGAAGCAGACAGAGCGCCCCGGTCCGTTTCTTCCGGGAACTGGCACGGGATGCCGATTTCAGACGGGAAAACGGACTGTATCTCTGTGACGGGGAAAAGCTCCTTCAGGAAGCCCTGCGCTCAGACGCGGAGGTGTGCCACGTCGTCTGGAGAGACAGACGAACAGATGCATACGGCACGTTTGAAAAGGAATACTTGGCCTCATCAGAGCTGTTTGACTATATCTCTCCCATGAAGAACTCTCCCGGACCGCTTTTCAGCGTCCGGATGAAGCCGGAGACCGCGCTCTCCGAGCCGAAGCGAGTGCTTCTGCTGGAGGAGATTCAGGATCCCGGAAACGTCGGGACGATCCTACGGACTGCCGATGCGTTTGACATAGACGCGCTGATCCTGCTGGAAGGCTGTGCCGACGTGTATGCCCCCAAAACCGTACGGGCGAGCATGGGGGCCGTCTTTCGGCAGAACGTGCTGCGGATGACGCGCGCGGATGCGGTTGCAGCCTGCCGCGCCCAAGGGCTGCCGCTCTTCGGGGCCGCCCTGAGCCCGCGGGCACAGGACCTTCGCAAGCTCAACTTGGACCGCTCGGCGGTTGCCATCGGAAGTGAAGGCCACGGCCTGAGCGAAGACCTTCTCCGACAGTGCGACGGAGAACTGATCATCCCTATGAGCGGGGAAGCGGAATCCCTGAACGCGGGCATCGCCGCGGCGATCGTCATGTGGGAGATGTGCCGTCAGGAGGCATAAAAGATGGAGAACATCCGGTACTGGGTCTGGCTTTCACAACTGAATATCAGTCCGAAGGCACGCGCCGCGGTGATGCGGATGTTTGAGAGCGCGGAAGCGGCATTTCATTCGAAGGAAGGCAGCTTTCGGAAGAAAAGGGGCATTTCGCCCCAGGAGGCGGAGCTCTTGGAAGCCCGCTCTCTGACGGGGGCGGATGAGGTCCTGGAACACTGCGAGGAGCAGGAGATTTCCGCCCTCCCTTATGATGCGCCGGAGTTTCCGGAGCGGCTTCGCCAGATCGCGGTGCCGCCCGCCGTCCTTTATGTGAAAGGCGTGCTCCCACCGATCGACCTGTTGCCGGTGATCTCGGTGATCGGGACGCGCAAAGCAAGCCCCTACGGTGTGAAAATGGGCGAGCGGCTGGCTTATGAGATTTCCCGCTGCGGCGGCACGGTGGTGAGCCTGCTGACGTCCGGCGTGGATGAAGCCGCGGCCAGAGGGGCGCTGCGGGCGGATAAGCCCTGTATCGGCGTGCTGGGAACGCCGCATGAGCTGTGCCGGATGGAGATCGGCAGGGACCTGCTCCGCGATGGCGCCCTGATCAGCGAGTATCCACCGGGTAAAGAGAGCAGCAGGCATTTCTTCCGGGAGCGAAACCGCATTGCGGCCGGAATCTCCGACGGCGTTGTGGTGGTGGAGGCTCCGGAGAAGAGCGGCACCCGCCTGTTTGTAAACGACGCGGTGGACCAGGGAAAGGATGTTTTTGCTGTACCGGGGAATGCCGATGCGGAAAATGCCGTCGGAACCCTGGCCCTTCTGAAGGACGGCGCCAAGCTGGTGACCTGCGGCGC
>CADAPN010000078.1:9760-12985 GCA_902789835.1 Oscillospiraceae bacterium | reverse complement strand
GACCGCTTCCTGCCGGACAAGGCCATTGACCTGCTGGATGAGGCCTGCTCGGATGTGAACCTGAAGGACCCGGATATCAACCGCCGCATGCTGGTGGAGCGTGAGCTGGAGAACATCCGCTTCGAAGCGGACGCCCTGCTGGCGGACAATGCCCATCGGAACGATGCCGATACCCAGGAGCAGACGGAAGCGCGCTATGCCCGCATAGCGGAGCTCCGCAGCAAGGAACTTCGCCTCAGCCAGGAGCAGCAGGAACTCAACGCAAAGGGAAGACCGAAACTGACCGTGGATAACCTGGCCCGCATCATCGAACTCTGGACCAAGATTCCGGCCTCCTCTGTGAAAGAAGATGAGCTGGAACGTCTGGCCGGGCTCGACGCACGCCTGAAGGAGCACATCATCGGACAGGACGAGGCGGTGGATGCGGTCTGTGCCGCCATTCGCCGCGGGCGGGTCGGACTCAAGGTCAAGCGCAAACCGGTGAGCTTTATCTTCGTGGGCGGCTCCGGTGTCGGAAAGACCGAGCTGGTTAAGCGACTCGCCGCCGACATGTTCGACAGCCCGGAGAGCCTGATCCGGCTGGACATGTCCGAATTCATGGAGAAATTCTCCGTCTCGCGCATCATTGGTTCGCCTCCCGGCTATGTCGGTTATGACGAGGCGGGGCAGCTCACGGAAAAGATCCGCCGCAAGCCCTATTCCGTTGTACTGTTTGATGAGATTGAAAAGGCTCATCCGGATGTGATGAACATCCTGCTCCAGATCCTGGACGACGGACGGATCACGGACGCCCAGGGGCGCACCGTAAACTTTGAAAACACCATCATTATCATGACCACCAACGCCGGAAGCAATACCAAGACCGCGTCGGTCGGCTTTGGCGGTACGGTCAGCGATATGAGCAGGGACCGTGCGCTGAAGGCATTGGGAGAATTTCTGCGTCCGGAGTTCCTGAACCGCGTGGACGAAGTCATCTGCTTCAACAGCCTGACCGAGGAAAACTTTGCCGAGATCGCCGTGCTGATGCTGAATGAAGTCCGTGATGTCATGAAAACCCGGGACATGACGCTGACGTGGGACGAATCCGTTCCGGCCTGGCTGGTAAAGAAGGGATACTCTACCGTTTACGGTGCGCGGAATCTTCGCCGCCTGATCCAGAAGGAAGTTGAAGACACGGTGGCAGCCCGGATTGTGGAAGCGAGAGGAACCGCGCTTTCCGAGATCCGTCTGACCGCCGATGAATCCGGCATTCACTGCGAAATGAGCGCGGCCCTCCCCGCGGGAAGCGACGCGACCGAGCAAACCGAATAAAAGAAACGACGGATCAAAGCACAGTCCACCCGCACCCGCGGGTGGACTTTTAAAAAGAAGGGGATTTTGGATGGCAAGCAAACTCAATATGCGGAATACAACCCTCTGTTATATCGAACAGGACGGTGCGTATCTGATGCTCCATCGGGTGAAGAAGGAGAATGACCTGAATCACGACAAGTGGATCGGAATCGGGGGCAAGTTCGAAGAAGGGGAGAGCCCGGAGGACTGTCTTCTGCGTGAAACACGGGAGGAGACCGGCCTTACGCTGGACAGCTGGCGCTACTGCGGGATCGTCACCTTTGTCTCCGACGAGTGGGGAACGGAATACATGCATCTGTTCCATTCAGACCGTTTTCACGGCGAACTGCGTCAGGACTGCGAAGAGGGAACGCTGGAATGGCTGCCGAAGACAGAACTGAGGAAAAAGGAACTCTGGACAGGAGACCACATCTTCCTGGACCTGATGGAGAGGGGAGAACCTTTTTTCTCGCTGAAGCTCTGCTATCGAGGCGATACCCTGACCTTCGCCGCCCTCAACGGAAAACCGCAAGCCGTCACAACGGCTGATACACAATAAACCCGGTGGCGCAGGAGCGCGGCACCGATGAAAAAGAAAAGGCCGCCCGGATGGGCGGCCTTAAAGCATATCTCAGAGTTTGTCTTATCCCACGACCTGGAAGTCCGTGGCATACTGGCGGAAGAGGAAGGTGTTGGGGAGTCCCACTTCGGCGATCGTGCCGATGGCGACAATATCGGTCGGTTCCTCGAGATTCACCGTGACCTTGACCGTTCCCTGCGTCGGATAATCGAAGGAACCAACTCGGATCCACTCGGTGCCGTCGTTGACATAGACGGTACGCGGTCCGAAGACACAGTCAAACATCCAGGTGTTTTCGGCAATGAGCTGATAATCCAGCGTGAAACCGACGCAGTTTTCCACCGTCTCATTCAGAACGGAGTAATTCTGCAGAGAATCCAGGAAGCCCTTCTTGGACCAGGTCATCCCGACATCTTCGATGATATCGGTATCGGTGTATTTTGCCTCTCCGACGGTGAGAAGGGCACCCGGGAACTCATCAACAAGGAATCTGGTCTGTACCCAGCCAGCACGCTGACGGTTCTCATTGGAGAGATAGAGAATGAAGGACATATCGTCCTTTTCTGCCAGGACGGTCACCTCGGTGCCCTCATAGGCCCAGGGCATCTTCTGACGGCCCAGGTGCCAGTCGACCACGCGCTCCACCGGGACCGCGGGACCGCACACACGCTGATTCTTCAGTGCTTCTTCCCGATCCTTGAAGATGTTGAAGACCTCAGAGTCATAGTCAAAATGAGCAACATAACGGGTCTTGAAATCGCTCAGATAGCTGTCGTCATCCGGAAGATCGACATAACGGTCGTCTCCGGTTGCCAGGATGGCCTGCTTGGCGACATTGCGGATCGAATCCATATAAATCTTATTGGACGCTCTGTCATCCTGATTGCCGAGCAGCGCGACGACTTCTTCGTAATTGCCGTCCTGATAGGCCAACTGAACCTTAGAATCGGTGAGGATCATCGCCTCCCGGAGCGTCCGAGCCGGCCAGTTCGACAACCCTGGCGTAATTATGTTTGTCGTAGGCAGCTTTGATATCGGCAATCAGAGCCTGTTCATCGAGAACGGCCTGGGCCTGAGCGGCGAGCTCGGTGAGTTCATCGTTCTGGATATCGGAAGTCTTTACCAGTTCGACAACCTTTTCAAAGTCTTCCGCGTCCAACGCAGCATTGACCTCGGCGACCAGGGCTTGCTCGTCCAGAACGGCCTGGGCCTGAGCGGCGAGCTCGGTGAGTTCGTCGTTCTGAATGTCGGACGCCTCGACCAGCTCGACGACCTTTTCAAAATCTTCATCGTCAAAGGCGGCCTTGACCTCG
>CADAPN010000078.1:0-9742 GCA_902789835.1 Oscillospiraceae bacterium | reverse complement strand
GTCGGACGCCTCGACCAGCTCGACGACCTTTTCAAAATCTTCATCGTCAAAGGCGGCCTTGACCTCGGCAACCTTGGCCTGCTCGTCCAGAACGGCCTGGGCCTGGGCGGCGAGCTCGGTGAGTTCGTCGTTCTGAATATCGGAAGTCTCGACCAGCTCGACAACCTTTTCAAAGTCCTCGGCGTCCAGCGCAGCCTTGACCTCGGCGATCTTTTCTTCTACAGCCGCTTTCTCGTCCAGAGCATCCTGAGCCTGATCGGCAAGAGCGGTGAGTGCTTCACTCTCGATACCGGCTTCTTTGACGAGTTCAACGACCTTGTCGAAATCCTCGGCATCAAAAGCAGCCTGAACCTCAGCAAGTTTGGCCTCTTCGGCGGCCTTGGCCTCTTCGGCAGCCTTGGCCTCTTCAGCGGCCTTGGCCTCTTCGGCAGCCTTGGCCTCTTCGGCAGCTTTGGCTTCCTCAGCGGCCTTGGCTTCTTCGGCAGCCTTGGCCTCTTCAGCGGCCTTCGCCTCTTCGGCAGCCTTGGCCTCTTCGGCGGCCTTGGCTTCCTCGGCAGCCTTGGCCGCCTTGGCCTCTTCGGCGGCTTTGGCTTCCTCAGCAGCCTTGGCCTCTTCGGCGGCCTTCTCTATCGCGGCTTTGGAATCCTTCACGGCCGCGGTGACATCGGCATCTTCAAACTCTTCATCGCCGGCGAGATCCAGAACTTTCTGATAATCGCCCGCCGCAAAGGCATCTTTAATCTCCGCAATCTTTGCATCCAGGGCGGCTTTGGCCTCTTCGGCAGCTTTTGCCTCTTCTACCGCGGTCCTGGCCTGCTCGAGAAGAGAGGCGATTTCCTCGTCCTTGACTTCGGCATCACCGATCAGGTCCAGAACTGTCTGGTAGTCTTCCGCGTCGAATGCAAGATGAATCTTCGCATTGTTTAACAGCTCTGTAACCTCGGGCTTGGGGTTCTTCATGTTCTCCAGCAGATCGACAACGGTCTGATAATCTCCGTTTGCATAGGCGGTCTTCGCTTTGGAGATATCCCGAGCGGCGCAGCCGGTCAGCAGAAGCAGGGAAAGCACCAGGCAGAGCAGCACAGTCAGCCTTCTTTTCATGTCCTCTTCTCCTTCCAAATTGCTTATCTTGCCATGTCGTTTGATTAAAAATACGACATTTTCTACATTATAACATGAGCAAGTCTTCCGGGCAAGTCGGAAAACCAAGTTTTTGACGAAAACAAAAGGCTTGCTCCGTTCGGGTTTTTGTCCTATAATCAAGACTGAAACAAGGATGGAAATCCTGTTCAGAAGGAGAGATAAGATGCGCTGGATTCGGGAAAAGGATTATGAAAAGGTCATGCGGACCGAGGTGGAGCCTTATGTTTCTTCACGGAGAGAATGCGGCTTTGATGCCCGGGTAAAGGGGCAGCCGATCTATTATGAGCATTATCGCCAGGATAACCCGAAAGCCGTCATTGTGATCAGCCACGGGTTTACGGAGTCGATTCAAAAGTTTACGGAATCGATCTATTATATGCTGCAGGCCGGTTACGAGGTCTGGGGCCTGGATCATCGCGGACACGGCTATTCCTACCGCGTGAATGACAACCCCTTCGTGGTCCATACCGACCGTTTCCGCGACTATGTGCTGGACCTGAAGCATCTGACGGAAAAGCGCATAAAACCGGCAGCCGGGAAGCTTCCGGTTTATCTGTACTGCCATTCCATGGGCGGTTGCATCGGCGCCTGGATGATCGAACGCTATCCGAAGCTGTTTGACAAAGCCGTGCTCTCGTCCCCGATGCTCGGCCTGAGCTTTGGGAAAATCCCGGTTCCGGTGGTGTATGCCGGGGCAAAGCTGAAAAGTCTGAAGAGGGGAAAGGACGCACCCGTCAATCCGACCGATGAGTTTGAGGCGGAAGACTTTGAGAACAGCTGTGATTCCTCCGCTTGCCGGTATCATTATTATTACCAGAAACGGCTGGCGGACAGAAAGCTTCAGACCCGTGCACCGTCCCTTGGCTGGGGGATGGAGTCGGCCAAAGCCTGTGCCAGGGTAACAAGCGAATTCTGGACCTCCCGTATCCGGATTCCGGTTCTGCTCTGCCAGGCCGGAAACGATACGGTGGTGAAAAACGCTTCCCAGATGAAGTTTCTTTCCAGAGTACCGGGTGCGGAGTTCTTCCGGATGCCGAACATGAAGCATGAGCTCTACATGACGGACTCAGACATGCTGATCCAATATTGGGAGAAAGTATTCAGCTTCCTGGATCAGGCACGGAACTGAAATGCGGCGCTGCATGGGAGTTTCTGGCGACATAAAGAAGCAGATCAAGCGTTCCGCAAACTGTTCGGCTGTATCATAAAACATACCGGAATCCTCGCTCCCAAAACAGGGAAGCATGGATTCCGGTATGCTTTTCTATCGATTGATCAGAGAAGGCATGAAGCATCCGACGCGCCTACGCCGTAGCGCGCGGGCGGATCAGAACACGCGGCCGTCTCCGGTGACAATGGTCAGAATTCCGCGGCGGATGATATACTCGTTGTCGAATTCATCCATATAGATTTCGTAAAGATGATTGGGCTCCAGCTCGTGGCAGCGATACGGCTCCCCGATCCGGGGAACACCCCGGCGGATTGCCTCGTCTTTCAGATTGATTTCGGTCATTTTAAGCTTTCTCCTTGTAGTGAGTCTGCATGAAAAATGCAGTAAATGAAAGAAGAAAATATAAATATGTCACTAATTGTAACTATTATAACATGAATTGAAAGAAAGGCAAGCCTGCAAATCAAAAAAAATCTTAAAAATCCTTAACAAAATGAAAGAAATCCAATTCGGGACTTGACAGATGAAATTTCCGATTGTCAAGAGACTTCTCTTGTGATAAACTAACCGGGAACATAGCGTGAATGAAAATCGGAAAGGATTATTTGTTTCAATGAGTGTGAAATACAGGAGAGTCCTGATTAAAATCAGCGGGGAAGCCCTCAGCGGAGGAAAGGGAAGCGGTTTTGATTTCGATTTCGTGACCTCGGTCTGTGAGAGCGTAAAGGAAGCCCTCGCCCGTGGGGCGGAAGTGGGAATCGTGATCGGCGGCGGCAATTTCTGGCGCGGTGTCAAGGACGGCGCCGGAAAGGTGGAGCGCGTCAGCGCCGACCGGATGGGCATGCTTGCCACGGCGATGAACTGCCTTGCGGTGGCGGATGTTTTCCGTCAGTGCGGTGTGGATGCACGCGTCATGACCGCGGTGGACATTCAGGGTGTCGGAGAGCGACACGATGTGAGGAAAGCAATCGAGTATCTTGAGAGCGGAAAAGTCGTGCTGTTTGCCTGCGGCACGGGCCATCCGTTCTTCTCCACCGATACGGCCTCGGTTCTGCGCGCGGCGGAGATCGGCGCAGATGCGATTCTGCTTGCCAAGAACATTGACGGTGTCTACAGCGCCGATCCGCGGAAGGATCCGGACGCGGTGAAGTTTGACGAGATCAGCTATACGGAAGTGCTGAGCCGCCGTCTTCAGGTGATGGATTCCACCGCCACCAGCCTTGCAATGGACAACAACCTTCCGGTCGTCGTTTTCGCCCTGGCGGATCCGAAGAATATTCTCCGGGTTCTCTCCGGAGAAAAGATCGGAACCTTCGTCTGCTGAAGTATATCAAGTACAATATAATTCTGTTATCACTTTTGAGGAGGAATGAACGATGTCTGACTACGCCGAATTCGAAAACAAAATGAAAAAGACCTGCGAAGCGCTGACCGCTCAGCTCGCCACAATCCGTGCCGGCAGAGCCAATGCCTCTGTTCTGGATCAGATCCAGGTAGATTATTACGGAGTGCCGACCCCGATCCAGCAGCTGGCCACGGTTGCCACACCCGATCCGCGCTCCCTGATGATTCAGCCCTGGGACGCCTCTGTGCTCAAGGGCATCGAGCGTGCCATCCTGGCCTCCGATCTCGGCATCAATCCGCAGAACGACGGACGTGCCATCCGGCTTGTGTTCCCGCCTCTGACCGAGGAGCGCCGCAAAGAGCTTGCCAAGCAGACCCGCAAGTACGGTGAGGAGAGCAAGGTTGCCATCCGCAACATCCGCCGTGACGCGATTGAAAAGTTCAAGAAGCAGCAGAAGGCTTCCGAGATGACCGAAGACGACTACAAGATCGCGGAGAAGGACATCCAGAAGATGACGGATGACTACATCAAGGAAATCGACAAGATCTCTGAAAAGAAAGAGAAAGAGCTGACGGAAATCTGATGGCTGATTCACAGAGAAAACAAACGGCGGGGGAAGGCAGAACGGTCCCCCGCCATATTGCGATTATACTGGACGGAAACGGCCGCTGGGCGAAGAAACGCGGCCTGCCGCGTACCGCCGGTCATGCCGTCGGTGCAGAGACATTCCGCAAGATCGCCCTCTACTGCCGTGACATCGGGGTGGATTACCTCACGGTGTACGCCTTCTCGACGGAGAACTGGAAGAGACCTTCCGATGAAGTGAAGACGCTGATGCGTCTGCTGAACAAGTATCTTCACGAGGCGATCGATACCATGGAACGCGACGGCATGAAGCTGCGCGTCTTCGGCGATGTTGAGGGCCTGAGCCCGGAACTGCAGGCTCTGGTGGCGAAAGCCGACGAGATTGCTTCGCGCATTGACGGCTTCCAGGCCAATATCTGCCTCAACTACGGCGGGCGGGATGATATTGTACAGGCCGCCCGACGCTATGCCCGCGACTTTGCAGAAGGGAAAACGACCGGAGAACTGACAGAAGAAACGTTCTCGTCTTATCTTTATTCCGCCGGTGTGCCGGATCCGGACCTCCTGATCCGCCCGGGCGGAGAGCAGCGGATTTCAAACTTCCTGCTCTGGCAGTGTGCGTATTCCGAATTCTACTTTACCGATGTCCTGTGGCCGGACTTTTCTCCGGCCGAGCTGGACAAGGCCATCGAAGCCTTCCGCTCCCGTGACCGCCGCTACGGCGGGGTAAAGGTCTGAGAGCCCTGCAGGAAGACAGCAAAGGAGTATAACAGCAATATGGTAAAAGCAATATCCATTCTCGGCTGTACCGGATCCATCGGCCGCCAGACCGCGGCGGTGGCTTCCTTCACGGGAATCCGGGTCGCGGCCCTGACCGCAAACCGGCAGATTGACCGTCTGGAAGAGCAGGCGAGACAGTTTAAACCCGAGTTCGTGGCGGTATACGACGAGGATGCGGCAAAACAGCTGAAAATCGCCCTCGCGGATACCGATATCCGCATCGGCAGCGGGATGGAAGGCCTGATCGAGGCGGCAACGCTGCAGAGCGTCGACTGCGTCGTGACCGCGGTGTCCGGCGCCGTCGGCCTGAAACCGACACTGGCCGCCATTGAGGAAAAAAAGCGCATCGCCCTTGCCAACAAGGAGACGCTGGTCTGCGCCGGAGAGCTTGTGATGCAGCGCGCCCAGGACAGGGGAGCGGAGATCGTTCCGGTGGATTCGGAGCATTCGGCGATTTTCCAGTGCCTGACCGGCCGAAAGCCCGGAGAGCTTCATAAGATCCTTCTGACCTGCTCCGGCGGACCGTTCCGCGGCCGGCGTCGGGAAGAGCTCGAAGGGATTACCCCGGCGGAAGCGGTGAAGCACCCGCGCTGGAACATGGGCGCGAAAATCTCCGTCGACAGCGCCACCCTGATGAACAAGGGCCTGGAGTTCATCGAGGCGATGCGCCTGTTCGGCGTGACGCCGGATGACATTCAGGTCGTGATCCACCCGCAGAGTGTCATTCATTCGATGGTGGAGCTTGTGGACGGCACCGTAATCGCGCAGATGGGTGTACCCGATATGGGGCTTCCGATCCAGCTGGCGCTGACCTGGCCGGAGCGCTGCCCCTCCATGTTTGACCATCTGGACTTCGGTACTCTCCAGGCGCTGACCTTTGAAAAACCCGATCTGGTGAATTTCCCGTGCCTGCGTCTGGCAATGGACTGTGCCCGCAGCGGCGGAACCGCCGGCTGTGTGATGAGCGCGGCGAACGAAGAGGCGGTGCATCTGTTCCTGAAGGAGAAGCTTGGATTCAACCGCATCTATGACATGGCGGCTGCCGCGGTGGAGAAGCTTGCCGGGGCGGATGCCTCCAGCCTGGATGTGATCCTGGAAGCGGACGCTGCGGCGCGGCGGTTTGTGCACGAAACGGTAGGAGCCTGATCAGCCATGTCTGCAGCATATATTCTGTTAGCGATTCTGATTTTCGGCGTACTGATCGCCATTCACGAATTCGGGCATTTTTCCGTGGCGAAGCTCTGCGGCGTGAAGGTGAACGAGTTCGCTGTCGGCATGGGGCCGGCGCTCTTCCAGAAACAGAAGGGCGAGACGCTTTACGCCCTGCGCGCGATCCCGCTTGGCGGCTTCTGCGCGATGGAAGGCGAGGACGGCGACTCGGAAGATCCGCGCGCCTTCACGGCTCAGCCGGCGTGGAAACGCATCCTGATCCTCTGTGCCGGGTCCTTCAACAACTTCCTTCTCGGCCTGATTGTGATTTTCTGCCTGTACCTCGGCGCAACGGCTTTTATCTCCCCGACGATTGCGAGTTTCGTCGAAGGCTGCCCCTATGAGAGCGCCGAAGGTCTTCAGGTGGGAGACCGCTTTGTGAAAGTCGACGGCCATAGGATTTATCAGTACTATGACGTGGGGGATTTTCTTCGCCAGGGGGACGGTGTTTATGACCTGGTCCTGCGCCGGGACGGAAAAAGAGTTGTCCTCAAAGACTTTGAAATGACGCCGCGCCTCTATGAAGGCCAGGAGCGGGAGCTCTTCGGCTTCAACTTCGGCTATGAAGAGGCGACCTTCCCGGTTAAAGTCCGCTACAGCTGGGACACGGCCATGGAATTCGGACGGATGGTCTGGATGGGCCTGGGACAGCTGCTGCACGGCGAAGTGGGCCTCCGGGATATGTCCGGCCCCGTGGGCATCGTGGACCTGATGGCGGAGACGGGGGAGAGCGCCGAGTCAACCTCCGACGCGGTGTACAACATCCTCTACCTCGGCGCATTCATCGCCGTGAACCTCGCCATTATGAACATGCTTCCGATTCCGGCCCTTGACGGGGGACGGGTTTTCCTGCTGCTGGTGACGCTTGTGATCGAGACCGTCACCCGCCGCAAGCTTAACCCGAAGTATGAAGCCTGGATCCACGCCGGCGGCATGGCGCTGCTTCTGGCGCTGATGGCCGTTATCATGTTCAATGACATTCTGAAGCTGTTTCAATAAACGCCAGGTGCGCCATTCAAGTGCATCATTACTATACGAATTCGAGGTATCTCATGACCAGAAACGAAACCCGATGCATCCAGGTCGGCGCCGTTAAGATTGGCGGCGACGCGCCTGTTTCCGTTCAAACGATGTGCAACACCAAGACCCATGACATCGATGCGACCGTATCCCAGATCCGCGCCATGCGTTCCGCGGGTGCGGACATCGTGCGCCTCGCCGTTCCGGACGAGCGCGCCGCCCTGGCGATTGACAAAATCAAAGAACAGGTGGATGTGCCCCTGGTGGCCGACATCCATTTTGACTACCGCCTGGCCCTCCTGTGCGCCGAGCGCGGCATCGACAAGATCCGCCTGAACCCCGGCAACATCGGGGGCCCCGAGAACGTCAAGGCCGTGGCGGACGCCTGCCGCACGCGCCATATCCCGATCCGCATCGGGGTAAACGCCGGCTCCCTGGAAAAGCGTCTGCTGGAAAAATACGGCCATCCCTGCCCGGAGGCCATGGTGGAAAGCGCGAAGGGCCACGTGGATCTTCTGCTGCAGAACAATTTTGAGGATATCTGCCTGTCGCTGAAGTCCTCCACCGTCCCTCTTACGGTCGCGGCCTACCGCCTGGCGGCCGAGACCTTCCCGTTCCCCCTGCACCTTGGGGTAACGGAGACGGGGACCGAGTACAACGGAACGGTCCAGTCCGCGGTCGGCATCGGCACGCTCCTGATGGAGGGAATCGGCAATACCATCCGTGTCTCCCTCACGGCGGATCCCGTGCGTGAGGTTACGGCGGGGATTGCGATCCTGAAGGCGGCCGGCGTGCGCAAAGGCGGCGTGAAGTTCGTCTCCTGCCCGACCTGCGGCCGGACGGAGATCGACCTGATCGGCCTGGCAACCCAGGTGGAGGAGCGCGTGCGCGTACTCAAGCGGGATATTACGGTTGCGGTGATGGGCTGCGTCGTGAACGGCCCCGGCGAAGCGCGCGAGGCCGATTTCGGCATTGCCGGCGGCCGGGACAAGGGCCTCCTTTTCCGCAAGGGCGAGGTCCTCGGCACCTATCCGTATTCGGAGCTTCTGGACCGCCTGATGGCCCTGATCGAGGAGTCCGATGGCTGAGCATACTCCCTTTCTCGTGATCTTCCCGGGCTGTGCCGACCTGAGCTCGAGCTGCGGCGGCCTCGACAAGGCCTACGTGACCGATGTCCAGGTAAACGTCCCGGAACGTCATGTGAGCATCTCTGCCCATTTTTCCGCGATGCCGTCCCCCGTGGACCTGAACCAGCTCCGGGACCGCCTGCTCCAGGACTACGCCCTGAGCCGGGTGGAGCTGAATCCCGATTATCCCGCCCCCGCCTCCGCGTCACCCGATCCCCAGGCGGGTTCCGCCGGCGGTCACGGTGACGTGCTGATGGGCCGCGCGATCCGGCAGAGTCCCGTCGCGATGGAAACCCTGACGTTGGAGTCCGGCCGTGTCACGGTGGAGGGCGACGTCTTCGCGGTCTCCTCGCGCGAGCTTGCCAAACGCGGGGCGGCGATTCTGTCCTTCGACATCACCGACCGCACCAACTCCATCCGGGTCTCACGCTATCTGCGTGCCGAGGATGACCAGTCGATCCTGAGCCGCATCGGCGTCGGGGATCATCTGCTCATTCAGGGTGAAGTAAACTATTCCAAGTTCGATGACGACATGATCCTCGATCCGCGCAACATCATGAAGGCGAAGAAGCGTCTCCGCCCGGATAAAGCCGCGCCCGAGGACAAGCGGGTCGAGCTCCATTTGCATACGCGAAACGCGCCGCGGCCTGGGGGATGCCCGCCATCGCGGTGACGGACCACGGCGTGGCCCAGGCCTTCCCGGACATGTGGAAGGCGGGGAAGGACGCCGGAGTCAAGATCATCTACGGCCTCGAGGCCTATTATTTCAATGACATGGACGGCAACTCCGCGGTGATTGGCAAGTCCGACCTCCCGCTCGATACCGAGTTTGTCGCCTTCGACATCGAAACGACCGGCCTGAATGCCCAGCTGGACCGCATGACCGAGATCGGCGCGGTCATCTTCCGGGGGAGCGAGATCCTCTCGACGTTTAATACCTTCGTGAATCCCGGCCAGCCGATCCCCGCGGACATCACCGAGCTCACGGGCATCCGGGATGAGGACGTGGCCGACGCTCCCGGCGAGAAGGAAGCCATGCAGGCTTTCCTGGACTATGCCGGGGACCGGCCCCTGATCGCCCACAACGCCCACTTCGATACCGGCTTTATGCGTGCCGCGTCCCAGCGCCAGGGCCTGCACTTTGACCCCGTCTTCCTGGACACCCTGGCCCTGAGCCAGTCTCTGCTTCCGGATTTGAAGCGCTTCAAGCTGGATATCGTCTCGAACCGCCTGAACCTCCCGAAGTTCAACCATCACCGGGCTTCGGACGACGCGATGGTCGTGGCCCGCATCATGGACAAGTTCCTTCCCGAGCTTCGGGCCAAGGGGGCCAAAACCCTCGACGACATCGAAGCCATTCAC
>CADAPN010000077.1 GCA_902789835.1 Oscillospiraceae bacterium | reverse complement strand
CGGCTGTGAGATGTTGACGAGGTTCTCAACCGTTTCCACAATGGAGAAGGTCAGCGGACTCAGCTTCAGTTTTCCGCTTTCCACCTTCGAGATATCCAGGATGTCATTGATCAGGGTCAGCAGATGATTGCTGGCAAGGCTGATTTTCCGAAGGTTCTCCCGCGTTGACTCCACATCGCCGAGATTCTTCTCGACAATGGTCGTAAGGCCCACGATGGCGTTCATGGGCGTGCGGATGTCGTGCGACATGGTGGAGAGAAAATCGGTCTTTGCCTTGCTTGCGGATTCCGCCTCCCGTGCGGCGGCCTGATATCGCCGGTTCAGGTAAAGCATATAGTACAGGTCAAGCAGGAAAAGAATCAGAAGACCGACCGAGACGACGCCCACCAGCATCCAGTTTTCCGCGTCCGCATGGAGATCCTTCGCCGGCACGAGGCCCAGCAGGGTCCACCCGGCGGTGGCCGAGATCGGGGTAAAGGCAAGGACGCATTCCTGCCCGTGCGAGTTGATCATTTCTGCGGAGCCGGTCGAGGACGTAATCCTGTCGAACAGCTTGCCCGACGATTCGGGATCCGTCGGATTATAGGATTTGTAGAACTCAAAAAAACTGGCGTTCTTAAAGCTGTATCCTTTCAGAATATAATTACCGTTGGCATCGATCATTGACAGCTCGGCGTTCACCAGCTCGGCCTGCGGAAAAACCCATTTCTGCTCCAGCACCGAGATCGGAATGACGCGCAGCAGTACCGCCGTCTCGAACGTATCGCGTTCCGGCTTATACAGCCTTACACTGTTGCAGAAAGCCAGGGATTGCTCGCCGTTCATCGGATTGGTGTAGGCGCGGGTGATGTTGATGGACGTCCCGATTTCATCGATCCAGCCCACATTCTGCAGGAGAGAGATCTGCTGGTAGGAAACGGCATAGTCGTCCGTCGAACCCAGTTTCGGGCGCGTGGAGAGGCCCGTGAGGGTGTCGAGGGAAATCAGATGTGCCGAGGCGTTGGGGAGCACATGGGAGGCCCGAATAAACGCGGCCGCCTCCTCCATGGTCATGTTCTGGCTGTTGATGAAGTGCGCCCAGACGTCGCAGATCTGCTGCTCGCCCTCCAGATAATTCTCCGTTACGCTCTCCATGGTCACCATGATGTTTTCAAAGTGTTCTACCTGTCTCCTGTAGGAAAGGGTGTGTTCAAAGCTGGAGTAGAGAACAACGAAGATCAGGATGGCGGCGATTATGATCACGTTGCCGATGATAACGAGACTCTTTTTCATGAATTGATGCTCCCTATGGCGTCTTGTTTCCCTGTTTCAACTGCGCAAATAAGTACCTATACCAAACCATTCTGAATTGTACCACAAAATGCGCTGCCATTCCAGTGGTTTCTATGTTTTTCCCGGCATCTTCTCCGCGGAAGCAGAAAACGGCATGACCGATGCCATGCCGTCTCTGCAAAGACGATAAAACGATCTTGCGGGTTGATGAGCCCCTTTGTCATCCGCTCCTGCCCGGTCACAGCGATCCAGGGGTATCCGGCTCCGCGCTCACGCCGATGACAAGGTGACGGTTGTCCCGGGTTCGGGTCCGAACCGTCTGCAGGACGCAGGGCTGCCGGGCTTCGTCGTCCGCGCGCCGGAATCTCACGGCCTGCGGCTCGTCCGTCTCCGCCCACTTTGCCAGGCTCTCCCTGCCAAGGGCGGCTCCTACGCGGGGGCGATCCTCCTCACACACCGTGCCGGGAAGAAGCTTCTCCGGCTCATCGAAGAAGTCCGTCCCGCCCGGGAGGATTTCCAGCTCGTGCTCGCCCTCGGCCCGGAACTCAAGGAACCGGCCCGACTGGGTATCGACGTAGAAGATGCGCTCAAAGTCTCCGGCCAGAGCCTTGGACAGGCTGATGTAAGACTGGCGGTATTCCGGCGCCGTCGGGACCGGCGAGGTTTCCCGCTCCTTGAAGAAACGGTCAAACTCCTCAGACGGCACGGGTTTCGAGAAGTAGTACCCCTGGATCGCATCACAGCCAAGCGCCTTCAGCGCCAGGTACTGTTCTTCTGTCTCCACCCCCTCGGCCACCACGGGGACGCCGAGATAGTCCGCGATGTCGATGATCAGCTCGATCATCCGCAGGTCCTTGGCTTCGCCGAAGGCGCTGCGCACAAAGCTCATGTCCAGTTTCAGCGCGTCCAGCGGGAGATTGGAGAGCATGCCGAGAGAGGAATAACCCGTGCCGAAGTCGTCCATCTCAATGCGCAGGCCCATCTTTCGGAGCTCATGCGCTGTGGAGAGAATCTGCTCCGAGTCTTCCGTATAGGCCGACTCCGTAACCTCCAGGATGAGATCCTCCGGCTGCAGGCCGCAGGAGGACAGAATCTCCGTGAAGATTCCCTTCAGGTTGGGCGTCAGCATGTCGACCCGCGAGACGTTCACCGAAACCGGCACACAGAAGCCGAAGCGCTGCTTCCAGTCGCGGATCCTCTCGGCGGCCTCTCTCCAGACGTAGCGGTCCAGTTCGAGAATGAGGCCGTTGTCCTCCAGAAGCGGAATGAACACGCCCGGGCTGATGAAACCGAGCTCCGGATGCTGCCACCGCACAAGGGACTCCGCGCCGATGAGAACCGGCGTGGCGGTGCGGACATTGAACTTGGGCTGGAAGAACACCTTGAAGCAGTGCTCCTGCAGCGCGGGACGGAAGTCCTCCAGAAGCCGCGCGCGGTACAGCTCCGCGTCATGCATCTGCTGGTCATACACGCCGACCGACTTCAGATAGCTGTTCTTGACGGTGTTTGCCGCGATCTTTGCATAGTCGAAGCGGCGGTTGACCTCCAGGTGCTTGTCCACCTGGGCGTACACGCCCATGCGAAGCCGTACCCGGCTGGGCGTGGCCTCACCCTCCTTGAGACCGTCGGAGGCCTTCTCAAGAAGCGCCTCATAATCCTCCCTGTGCGGGCAGTAGATGAGGAAGGCGTCCGCGCCCCGACGGCAGGCGACACCGCCCACCTCGCGGGCGATGATGCGGATCTGCTCTCCCAGGCGGCTGAGTACCCGGTCGCCGTGCTGCCGGCCGTAGCGCTCGTTGATCATGTGGAAACTGTTCACGTCGATCACCATGGCATCCATCGGCATATCGGCGTAATGCTGGTCGTACATCCGGACATAGTTCATGAAGTAGTCTACGTTGTAGAGCCTCGTCAGGCTGTCGCGCTCGGTGGACTGGATGATGTCCTGCTTCTCGGCAAGGTCGATGCAGCGCCGCACCCTCGCCTGGACGATCTCCGGGCTCGGATAGGGCTTGGGGATGAAGTCCATGGCGCCGATCTTGAGGCATTCCACCTCCGCGCTCTGGTCCGCGGTGAGGATAATGACCGGAATCTTCCGGAACTCTTCCTCCTCCTTCATGACCCGAAGGACGTCCATGCCGGTCATCTTGGGCATCTGCAGATCCAGAAGAACAATGGCCAGGTCGTCATGGTGCAGCTTGAGCTGTTCCAGCGCCTCCACGCCGTCGTCGGCATAGAGAAGCTCATACCCCTCCGCTTCCAGCATCATGCCAAGCATCATCTGGTTGGGCACTTCGTCCTCCACGATCAGCACATGCCGGCTCAGCGACAGCACGTCCGCGCCGTCCTGCTTCAGCGGGACCGCCGGATGCGCTTCGGCTTCACTGTCATCCCTGGTGACCGAGCCCAGCCCCTTCAGAAGCTGCTTTTCCTCATACATGAGCGTGTCCGCCCGCTCGAAGACCTCGTGGAAGCTGCGGTCTTCCCCGGGCTTGTAGGAGGAGAACCCGCCCGAGACTACCACGGCGCCCTCCTTGCTGATGTTCGCCACCGAGCGGTCATGGAGGGTCAGAAGCAGCTCTTTGCGGATGAGATAGTCTCTGCCGGTGAGAATCACCACGAACTCGTCTCCACCCACCCGGAATACCGGGCTGTGCTGGAAGATATCGCAGACCAGTCTGCTGGCGCTGCGGATATATTCATCGCCGGCCTTGTGGCCGAGGGTATCGTTGATCTTCTTCAGGCCGTTGACATCGCAGACCGCCACGGCGAATTTTTCCACGCTGCCGTTGGCGATGGCCTCGTCGAACTTTTTCTCGCTGTTGAGGAAGGCAAGCTTGCTCTTGACGCCGGTCATGGGGTCGATATTCGCAAGGTGATCGCTCTCTTTGGCCCGCCGGTTCATGTAGAGGTGGTTGGTCAGCATGATGAACAGGGTGAAGCTGACCATTCCGACCGCGATCACCATCGTGCGGGCGTCTTCTTCCTTGGCCGACTCCAGCTGCAGCTCCACATAGCGCTCATCTTCGGTTCTCTGCCCATCCAGGTCGTCGTGCTCTTCATAGTAGGTGTGGATGTTGTCCAGCAAGGTGTCGTTGGAGACGATCATGGACTGGCGCATCCAGATCAGGGAGACAAACAGCACCAGAGCCTGCAGAGCCACCCAGACGATGAGGGAGTTGCCGAAACGCCTTTCCGTGTCGATCCGGAGAATGTAGCGGAAGAACAGGAAGCCCAGCACGCTCCACGCGATGAACAGGAAGTAGGTCTCGCGCGCCATGGAGCTTCTGAGCAGAAGGTTGGGAAGCAGAATGTACGCGCCAAAGGCGAGCATGAGCCCGAGGCCGAGCGTTCCCGCAAAGCGAATCGCCCGGTTCCCGTCCTGTTTGGCCAGCTTCGCCGCGGCGGCGGAGACCAGGGCGTAGATCAGCGTGGCGCCGATGGTTGTGACGTCCACGATCCATCCGATGGCGGTTCTGCCGATCAGCGGGATCAGAAACGAGACGGCGATGACCAGGCCCACGGCATTGGCCGGAACATTCCGGTCGTTGAGCTCGGCAAGCTTCTTCGGAAGGACCTTGTCCCGACCCAGCGCGAAGAACAGACGGCTCAGGGCAAAGGTGTTTCCGATGAGGCTGGTGATGACCAGACCCAGCAGCGAAAGCATCAGGGCCCACACGCCGAAGCTGCCGAGGAAGCGGTTCGCGGCATAGAAGGCCGGCAGCGCCTCAAGGCCCTCGAGGCTGTCCAGGTCCCGGATGT
This sequence comes from Oscillospiraceae bacterium, assembly GCA_902789835.1. Next base: position 3,616 of record CADAPN010000077.1, on the reverse strand, counting down.
AGGAGAGCCAGCTGTCGTAGCGCTCGGGATAGGCCGTCACCGACAGCAGCGTCACCATCACGTAAAGCACCAGCGTCATCACCACGACCACAAGCATCAGCCGCGGGATCCGCCGGTGGTCAAAGCGGAATTCCTCCACGCCGTGGGAGATGCTTTCAAAGCCGATGAAGGCCCAGGGCGAGATGACGGCGATCTTCACAATCTGGGACAGCTCCGCACTATCCGGAAGATAGAGCGGCTTCAGCTCACGGCCCCCGCCTGCGAACGCCCCGATGAAGCAGGCCGCGATTCCGACCGTGAAGAGGAGGGCAAGCGCGATCATGAGGACATCGACAAGCTTCTCGTGCCGCATGCAGAGGTAGCCCGTCACCAGCAGCGCCGCCATGGAGAGCAGCACCTCGCCCAGGTACACCTCATACCCGAAAATGGTATAGAGCTTCCCGACACGGAACAGCCCGCCCATGAAGATTCGCCCGTACAGAGGCAGCGACGTGACGTTGGCCCAAAGGACCGCAAAATAGGTCATCGCCAGGAACCAGGCCGTCAGGAAGGCAAAGTCGTAGCCGAAGGCTTCCCGCGTATAGGCATAGGCGCCACCCGCCTCCGGGAAGGCCCGCATCAGATACGCGTAGTTGACGGCGATGACGACCATGATCAGCGCGCCGAGCACCAGGCCCAGGACGCTTCCCATGGGGCCGGCCTGGGCAAGATAGGTGTTGGCGGTCACCACCAGCGAGCCCCAGCCGATGGCGGTGCCGACGGCAAAGGCCCAGGCGACCGCCGGCGAGAGGTGTTTCTGCAGAGTTCTTTCTTTGTTCATCCGGCTGCCTCCAAAATCTGCCTGCCGCGCCGCGGCAGACATTTGTCGAGATCTTCAGGTACGCATAATCACTCATTTTAACATCATATTGTTTCACATTATAACATAACTGTTCACACATTTCCAGCCCTCTTGCACGGGGACGGAAAGCATGATACAATGTTTCCGTACCGGAAAGGAGGCGGGGACATGAGAAAAAGACGACTGACAGTGCTGCCGGTGCTGCTTCTGATTCTGACGCTGCTGGCGCCGATGTGCGCGGCCGCGGAGGCGCCGGCGCTGCCGACCGAGCCGATCCCGTCGAGCACGGCAAACCGCTATAACGTGGAGCTGGTCCTGGATGCCAGCGTTTCGATGAACGAGTCCGACGCCCGCGGCTACCGCTATGAGGCGATCCGCCTCTTCAATAACCTGCTGCCGAATGAGGGAAACTTCCTCGGCGGCGTCGTCTTCTCCACCGGTGTCGACCGGGAGATCGGACCGCAGCCGGTGACCGGACCGGAGGAAAAGGATGTCGTTGTCCAGACGATCCGAAATGTACCGGCGCCGGGCGGCTGGACCAACATCGGCGCGGGACTTGACACCGCGCTGGACCGCCTGGAGGAGAAGGGAAACCCGGAGATTCCTTCGGTGATTATCCTGCTCAGCGACGGAAACACCGCCATGTACACCGACGCCATGACCAAAGAGGCGGCCGATGTGCGGGACGAGGCGATCCGGCGTGCCGCGGAAGCCGAGGTCCCCATCTACAGCATCTGCCTCAACGGCAACGGCACGGCCGACAGCTCGGAGATGGAGCGCATCTCCGGCGAGACCGGCGGCGTCTTCACCGAGGTGCGCAGAGCCGAGGACCTGAACCGGGTGTTCGAGGTCTTCTACGAGCTGATCTACCGAAGCTCCACCGTCACGCTGACGGACGGCGTGTTCCCGCCGGAGGGCGTGCTGGAGACTCCGTTTGAGGTGCCGGGCTTTGGCGTTGAAGAGGTCAACGTCGTGATCCAGGGAAACGCAACGGAGGCCAGCCTCAAAACGCCGGACGGAAACCCGTATGAGGCGGATCTGCAGCAGTACGAGACCTTCACGGCGATCAAGCTCATGGACATCATTCCCGGTAAATGGTCCCTGCAGACCCGCGGAATCTCCGGCGACCGGATCCGGATCGACGTGATCTACAACACCAATCTCACGGTGACGCTGTACATGAACCGGGAGGGCGACGAGCTTGACCCGGTGGAACCGGTGACCTTCAACGCCCGCCTCTCGGCGGGGGATGTGGAAGCCGGAGACTATGAAGACTATCTGGGCTTTGCGGCGGACCTCGTCGCGTATGACGGGAACGAAACCGAGACGCTGCGCCTGCCGATGTACATCGGAAACAACGGCTTTGAGGTCAGGTCGCGTTTCGAGGAGGGAACCTATACCTTTGAAGCAGTCGTGACGGGCAATTCCCTGGAGAAGCAGTCCGAGCGCCTTGGCCCCATCCGCTTTGCCGCGCCCGAGGAGCCGGAACCGACGCCCACGCCGACCCCGACCCCCGTGCCCACGCCGAAGCCCAACACGGCCCCGGCGCCGAGTACGCGGGACGTGTCGGAGCTCGTCCTGATCTGGCCCATGTCCGGGGGAAGCTACCGCCTGAACCTGAACACGGTGGTGACGGATCCGGAAGGGGACACGCTGAGCTACACGGCGGTAACCCGGGACTTTGAAGAGGGCGGCGAGTACACCATGACGCCCTCCGGCAGCCTGAACGTGAAGCTTGGAAACTTCCGTCTTCTGGGCGGAACGCTGGACATCCGGGCCGAGGACGCCGGGGGCCTCGCCTGCAACGTGACGGTCCGCCTGCGGGTCATCAACACGGTGGTGATTCTGCTTGCAATCCTGGTGCTGGCGCTCCTTGGCCTGCTGATCCTTGCCCAGCGCAGGCATGAGCCGCGCAAGGCCATCCGCGGCGACATCACGGTGACCTCCGAGGTCGACGGTGTGGTAAAAACGAGCGCGCCCCGGGCCCCCACAAAGAAGGGAAGATACCCGCTCTCGGCCTTTACCGAGATCGACCGGGTCGCACTGGACTACAGTCGCTGCTGGTTCGAGGGCGGCACCGATGCCAGCATCTTCCTGGTGACGGATCGGAATGTCTGGTGGCGCGGCTATGAGACCACAAGCGTGCGCATCGACAGCGGCACCGAGACCACGGTCCTGATCGACGAAGAGGGGAAGGAGAAGCTGAGAGTCCGCTTCGACTCCGACACGCTGGACGTGGGCGATATCGACTACGACGACTTCTGATCCAAATACAAATGTAAACGCAGCCCCCCTCCCGCTTTTAGCGGGAGGGGGGCTGCATTTTGACCCGGTTCGGAAAAAGGCATGCTTTTTTCCGGACAATTCTGTCAGGATTCGCCGTTGTCCACACCGCCCGCAGACTGGACGTTCGGGGTCTGTCGTCCATCTTCAGGCTGAGACCGGCGCATCATCTCGAGGGCAAGCGCGATCTCGCTGTAGTTGACACCCTCTTGGGGTTTCTCAACGGAAAGAACCGCAACGGCAAGCGCCGCGTAACCGGAAACGGGATTGGCCGCCAGAGGCCGCAGAAGGAAATGAACCACGGAACCGTCCGGCATCTTCCGGTCCATAACAGAGACGTTTCCGCTCCGGCAGATCTGATTCAGGGTCTGAATAAAGCGCAGTCTATTTTTCTCAGAGAAGGAACCCAGCGCGGTTTCAATGGCTTCCGGCTCCACGGAAAACATCCTTTTCGTAAAATCACGGAAGGCGTGATTACAGCGGACGTGGCGG
>CADAPN010000076.1 GCA_902789835.1 Oscillospiraceae bacterium | reverse complement strand
CTTGGCAGTCAACCGGAATCTGCGGTTGCCACAGCGCCGCAGCGCTGTGAACTTTCTTTTAATTATTTCACTGTCTTCTTGACGGGGTGCAGTTCAGAATAAAGGTGTCCCGGTTTTCCTTTCAGATATCAATAAAAGCAGGGCAGTGATTCCGCGTGAATCACTGCCCTGTGCACAAGTTCTGTTTATACCTGATATGAGGCGGACATATAAAGCTTCGCCGGCACACATCGGAAGAGACTCACATGGGCGGATCTTCTTCGTCCGTGTCGAAGCCGCCGGCAAGAAGCTTCTCCGCCATTCTCCGGCTGCCGAGGATCCAGATGTAGTCGCCCGCCTGGATGGTCATGTTGACATCGGGCTGAAGGATCGGAAGATTCTGGCGCTGAAGGCCGAGGATCATACAGTCGTACTTCTCACGCAGCGCACTGGAGCGGATGCTCTTTCCGGCCAGCTCCGAATCTTTCCGGACCTTGATCGCATAGGCAAAGACCGCATACGGTGAATCGGCCTGACTCTCGGTATAGGCGCGAAGTGTGGGGAGTTCCTCATACTCCTGCATGCCGAGGCTGAGGCGCAGGGAACGCAGGTCCTCCGCTTTCCCGACGAGGACGAGAAGATCGCCTTCGCGAAGCTCCAGCGTGCCGGACGGCATATTGCGGACTTTGTGGTTCCGGACGACCTGGATGACGTTGACACTGAAATGGCTGCCCCAGGCGAGCTGCTTGAGCGTCCGTCCGTAGAGTTCCGGCGGGCAGGTCAGCTGCTGTACAAAAAGGGCCTCATCAAGCCATTCCATCTCATCTTCGGTGCCGACCTCGCGCTGAAGGTTCCGCTCGTTGAAGTTGGCCATGAAGCGCGCCTCGGCCGAGACATACGCCGAGGACATCCAGCCGCTTCGGTAAATCAGCAGAATCGCCGCGGCAATGAGAGGGATGAGCACCCAGCTGTGCAGCTCGAGAATTGTCTGCAGCGGGAAAAAGGCGATCAGTACGATCAGCATGAAGCGAAGCGCGGTCAGCGCGATCAGGGGGAGCCGGTAATAACGGTTCTTAACCCAGAGCGTCGTGTATTCCGTCGAGTGCAGGTCCAGCATCGGCCGGATAAACAGGGAGATCCCGACGGCACAGAACAGAATGCTGACCGCCTGGGCGATCCAGGGCTTCGGAAGGGTATCCTGCAGAAAAGGATAGAGCAGCAGCTGGCCCAGCAGCGAAGCCCCGAACATCAGGACCCCGTAAAAGATGGTGACTTTCACATAGCGCCGCAGATAGTTGGCCCAATCGCTGTCCTGGGTTTCGGAGACCGGCGGGGCGTCCGTCGTGTAACGCTCCAGCTTCTCGCCGAGCTTTTTGGGGAGGAGACGCCGAATCAGGAGATAGAGCCGGTCTGCGTTCTTGATGAAGGCCGGTGTCGTCAGGGTCGTGATCACCGAGACGGAGACGATAATCGGATAAAGGTAATCTGAAATCACGCCCAGATTCATGCCCAGGGTCGCGATGATAAAGGCAAATTCACCGATCTGCGCCAGAGAAGCGCCGCAATGCACCGCAATACGAAGCGGCTGGCCGGAGAGCAGCACACCGAGAGAAGAGATGGTGAGCTTACCGAAGACCGTGACAAGAGTGATAATCACAATCGGCAGGGCATACTTCACAATCATGGAGGGATCGATCATCATGCCGACGGAGAGGAAGAAGATCGTCCCGAAGAGGTCTTTGATCCCGGAGGTCAGGTGCTCCACGCGCTCGGCGTGAATGGTGCCCGCCAGAAGCGAACCGGCCAGGAACGCGCCGAGGGCAGAGGAGAAGCCGAGGTGTTCTGCCAGAAGGACCATGCCGAAGCAGATGCCGAGAGAGACGATCAGCAGGGTTTCATCGTTCATGAAATCCTTGGCCTTTTGAAGAAAGGTCGGCAGAATATAGATCCCGAGAATCAGCCATAGCGCAAGATAGAGCACCAGTTCGCCCAGCTGCAGCGCAAGGGCGACGCCGGAGATGCTCTTGCTCACGGAGACCGTCGAGAGAATGATCATCATGAAAATGCCGGCGATGTCCTCGATGACCAGTGTCCCGAAGACAAGCTCCGCAAACGGTTCCCTGCGCACATTCAGCTCATCAAAGGCCTTGATGATGATGGTGGTGGAGCTCATGGAGAGCATGCCGCCGAGGAAAATACTGTCCATCATCGGCCAGCCCATTGCCTGGCCGACGAGATAGCCGAGAACCAGCATGCCGAGCACTTCGGTCAGGGCCGTAATGACGGCGGTTCCGCCGACACTTGCAAGCTTGTGAAGATTAAACTCCAGGCCGAGGCCGAACATGAGAACGATGATACCGATCTCACTCCAGGTCTCGATGGAGACGGAATCCACAACCGTGAAGAAGTAGGGCATATACGGCCCGACCAGAAAACCGGCCAGGATATATCCCAGTACCAGAGGCTGCTTTATACGCCGGAAGAGGATGGTGACCACCCCCGCGGTCAGCAGCATCACCGCAAGATCCGTTATCAGTTTAGGCATGACTTGACTCCATCCCGCTTCTGTTAAAGCTCATTGGTGTCAAGAAGGATCGTGACCGGTCCGTCGTTTTCGGAATCCACCTTCATTTCCGCGGCAAAGACGCCCGTTTCCACATGAAAACCGCGCTCTCGGCACTCCCGGATCACCTGCTCATAGAGAGGGACGGCGGTCTCGGGCCTTGCGGCGAGGGAGAAGCCGGGACGGCGGGAACGGCAGTCGGCAAAGAGCGTAAACTGGCTGATGATGAGCAGCTCCGCCCCGGCCTTGTCGGGGGAGAGGTTCATCTTTCCGTTTTCATCTTCAAAAATCCGAAGGCCGCAGATTTTGTCGGCGATTTTGGAAGCTTCCTTTTCCGTGTCGTCTTTGTGAACACCGAGCAGAACAAGCAGACCCTTTTGAATCCGCCCGTGGACCTCACCGTCGATGACAACGGAGGCGTGGTTGACTCTTGTAACAACAGCGCGCATATCGTATATTCCTTTCTGTGATACATCAAACTCAAAAGATTGTATCACAATTTCCGGAAAAACAAAAGGACTTGGCAGAAGAGAGAGTCGATGCTATAATAAATTTCACATATTATTAACCTTATGGATGCTCATGTACGAAGGCGGAAGCCGGATGAGCCGGATTCTTTAGGAAAACGAAAAGAGAAGCGATGAAAAAAGTTCTGATCGCCATGAGCGGCGGTGTTGACAGCAGTGTGGCTGCCCTGCTTCTGAAAGAGCAGGGCTTTGACTGTGTCGGGTGCACGATGCGCCTTTTTGGCGGGGAAGAGGACGCGGCAAAGCCGGAAAAGACCTGCTGTTCCCTGGAAGATGTCGAGGATGCGCGCAGCGTCGCCTGCCGCCTCGGGATGCCGTATTATGTGTTCAATCTGACGGATTCCTTCCACGACTGTGTGATCGCGCCGTTTATCGAAAGCTATCGAGAGGGCAGAACGCCGAACCCCTGCATCGACTGTAACCGCTATCTGAAGTTTGAAAAGCTCTATGAGCGGGCACAGGCGCTGTCCTGTGACGCGATTGCGACAGGACATTATGCACGGGTCTGCTTTGACGGGAAACGCTACAGCCTGAAAAAGGCGCTGGACCCGTCGAAGGACCAGAGCTATGTGCTCTATTCCCTGACCCAGGATCAGCTTGCGCGGACGCTGTTTCCCCTCGGTGAGCTGACGAAACAGCAGACGAGGGAATTGGCCGAAGCCCACGGTTTCCTGAATGCCCAAAAGCCGGACAGCCAGGATATCTGTTTTGTGCCGGACGGCGACTATGCCGGATTTATAGAACGTACCACGGGACTGACCTTCCCAGCGGGGGATTTCGTAAGCCCGGAGGGAAAGGTGCTGGGCAGGCACAAGGGAATCATCCATTATACGGTCGGCCAGCGCAGAGGACTTGGCGTTTCGGCGAAAGAGCCGCTGTATGTTGCGGGCATTGATCCGGAGCGGAACACCGTTACGTTGACGGGGGAGTCCGGATTCCAGATCAACACCGTCTATGCCGATCAGGTCAATCTCATCTCGGGCGAGGCGCTCACCAAACCGATCCGGGCGAGAGTGAAGCTCCGCTACCGTCAGCCGGAGAGACCGGCCACGGTGAGCATGGAGGGAGACCAGCTTAAAATCTGCTTTGATGAAACACAGCGTGCCCCGGCGCCCGGACAGTCCGCCGTGCTCTATGGCGAGGACGGAGAGACCGTTCTCGGCGGCGGCACGATACTGCGCAGTGAAAGAAGGAAACCTGCATGAAAAAACAGATCATGGCGCTGCTGCTTGTAATCGTCTTCTGCTCTACGCTGATTCCGATGCAAGCCGGCGCGGACGGAGAGGCCTTTGCAATGCAAATCACGGTAAACGGAGAACAGAAAGCGGTCCGCGCGTACAATGATTCCTATGAGGGCAATCTCTATCTCTCTCTGACGGATCTCGCGGCGGCGCTCGGGGCGACCGAAAAACGGTTTCGGTTTGAGCGGGTCGTCTCCTCCACGGACGGAGAGTACTTCTCCATCACAACGGGGCAGGCCCCGGTCCTCGGATCCGGCGCCGGAGGGGCGACAGGGAGCGCGGCACCGGTGATGCTGAATCTCGCGCGCAACCGTCTGCTTGTAGACGGCGGAGACCGGAAGTACTATACCTGCAATCCCCAGAACGGCGATCTCTATATGAGTATCACGGATGTACAGCTGATGCTTGACATGACCTTCGAAAAGAGCGGGAACACCTGGACGGCAAAACCGAACCAGCACTTTATCCCGGATATCAAGACCCTGCGTGACGCCGGTTACTTCGACAATATCAGCAGCGTTTATCTCGCGGATGCCAACAGCGGGGAAGCCCTGTTCCTCTGGAACGGCTACAGCGAACTGCCGGTGGCAAGTCTGACCAAACTGCTGAGCTATTATATCCTGAAAGAGGGAATTGCCGCCGGAGAGATCAAAGCCTCCGACTCGGTCCGGATCTCGGATCATGCCTATGCCGTCTCCAGAACCCAGGACGGGATTGTTCCGATGGAAGCGGGAGCATACGTGCCGTTCTCGGAACTGATGGATGCCATGCTGGTGGCCAGCAGCAACGAGGCTGCCATCGCGCTGGCCGAGCATCTCTGCGGCAGTGAGGCGGCCTTTGTGGAGCGGATGAATGCAAGAGCCCGAGAGCTTGGCCTTTATTCCGCTTTGATGTATAACTGCAACGGTTTGCCTTCCTACGACGGCGGGAACACCCCGTTCAAACGCCAGAACCGGATGAGCGCGGCGGATCTGTTCCTGCTGACCCAGCTGATTCTGCAGCAGTATCCGGAGATCACGGAGATTACCTCCACGACCCTTGCGCACATGCCCAGCCTGAACGATTACTGGACGGCGAACTCCAACCCACTGGTCTATAACATGACAGGAATCACCGGCCTGAAGACCGGATCGACAGACCGGGCGGGATACTGTCTCGTGGCGACGATGCCTGTTCAGAAGGACGGACAGACACACAATGTGGTTCTGGTCCTCCTGGGGGCCGAAACCGCGGCCGTCCGGGGACAGGCCGCGGAGATCCTGCTGCGCTATGCCCGCGCGCTGTATCAATAATCTATACATAGAAATCTTTTGGTCAGGAGGATCATCATCATGAAACAATTTCTTGTCGTTGTCGACATGCAGAAGGACTTTGTTGACGGTGCGCTGGGCACCCCGGAAGCCGAGGCCATTATTCCTTCGTCCATAGAGAAAATCCGGAACTTCGATGGTGATTTGTTTGTCACCTATGATACGCATTTTGAAGATTATCTCAGTACGGCGGAAGGCCGGAAGCTCCCGGTGCCACACTGTATTTACGGCACTCCCGGATGGGAACTCGACAGCAGGATCGGAGATTTGATGGAAGAGCTTCCGCATTATAAAGTCCAGAAGTATACATTCGGTTCTACGACCCTTCCGCTTTTGATGACGGAAGTCGCCGACGGCGAGGATTTTTCCATAGAGCTTATAGGCCTTTGTACAGACATTTGCGTTGTGAGCAACGCGCTTTTATTGAAGGCCCATTTTCCCGAAGCGCCGATCTCGGTCGATTCAAAATGCTGCGCGGGTGTCACCCCGGAGCTGCACGAAGCAGCGCTCAAAACGATGCAAAGCTGTCAGATTACGGTGTTATAACCCTTCTGCTTTAGACGGGTACCTGGAAGAGGAGATGAATAAATGGTAATCTGGATGCTGAGTGCGCTGATCATAGCTTTTTTGGTGAGCTGTGTTTCCGGAAAGCTGTATATTCCGTGGCTGAAGAAGCGCGGCTTCGTACAGCCGCTCAAGGATGAAGTCAATCAAATCGTGTATCAGGCAGAGCATACTTCTGAAGAACATAACTAAACCCAACAAGGGAGGCAATGGTTTCTGACCACTGCCTCCCTTAGATAATATTCTACTGCTCAATTACAATCTATGTTTCCCGCTGCTGCGATCATACGATATATCCGTTCCGACGGGCTGGGCAAACAGCGTTACCGGTGCAAGAGCTGTGGGCGCAAGCTAACCTGCCCATTATAATTGTTGTCGTTATCGGTAGCTTTCCACGGGCAAGGACACGTTCTGACAGACCTGCTCTATTATGGCGATGCTGCCCTGTGTTGCAATCTCGGAAGCATGGTCGCCGGTATCGGTCATTTCAGATCCTGCATAAATGGCTGTACATGCCTGGGCGGGAATCGAAAGTCCCGCAAACTTGAATACGGTTATGAGAAGTGATAGTAGTCTTTTAGTGTGCACGAGGCTGCCTCCTTGCATAAGTGTTTTGTTATGCCATGTAAGAACAGCATAAGATCATGGTGCTTCAATTCTATACTGAAATGTAAAGAAAAGACCTTGAAACGAAAACATTTCAAGGTCTAATCTTGGCGCAGAAGGAGGGGGATTTGAACCCTCGCGTGCTTTTTAGACACCTACTCCCTTAGCAGGGGAGCCCCTTCGGCCTCTTGGGTACTTCTGCAGATCCGAACGCTCAGATACTTTAGCACAAAGAAGGGGAGCTTGTCAAGAAAAAGCTGCGGAACATTTTCAGGAAACCCGAAACGGAGGAGTCTGCGGCATTTCCGATGACGCAGAGGAAGCAGAAGAAAAGTGCACAGTCGCAAAGGAAAAGCCGCAGGCAAGAAGACATGCCTGCGGCTGAACTCTTTTGGAAGGGGGAGGCTTACTTGAAGGAGGGGGTGGTATCCTTCTGGATGACGTCGTGGGCGCCGCCTTCCACGATGCTTGTGGAGGAGACCAGCGTGAGGACCGCCTTTTCCTGCAGCTCGGGGATCGTCAGGGCGCCGCAGTTGCACATGGTGTGGCGCACCTTGCTCAGGGTCAGCGCGACGTTGTCTTTCAGACTGCCGGCGTAGGGAACATAGGAATCCACGCCTTCCTCGAAGGAGAGCTTCTTGTCGCCGCCCATATCATAACGCTGCCAGTTGCGGGCGCGTGCGGAGCCTTCACCCCAGTATTCCTTATAATAGGTACCGCCGATGTTGACACGGTTGGTGGGGCTCTCGTCAAAGCGGGCAAAGTATCTGCCCAGCATGACAAAGTCGGCGCCCATGGCGAGGGCAAGCGTGATGTGGTGGTCATAGACGATGCCGCCGTCGGAGCAAACGGGAACATAGATGCCGGTTTCCTCAAAGTAGCGGTCGCGCTCGGCGCAGACCTCAATCACCGCGGTAGCCTGGCCGCGGCCGATACCCTTGGTCTCGCGGGTGATGCAGATGGAGCCGCCGCCGATGCCGACCTTGACGAAGTCTGCGCCGCATTCGGCGAGGAAACGGAAGCCGGCCGCGTCAACGACATTTCCGGCGCCGACCTTGACACTGTCGCCGTAGTGCTCGCGGATCCAGGCCAGGGTGAACTTCTGCCAGTCGGTGTGCCCCTCAGAGGAGTCGATGCAGAGCACGTCCGCGCCGGCTTCAATGAGCGCGGGAACGCGGGTGGCATAGTCGCGGGTGTTGATACCGGCACCGACAACATAGCGTTTGTGCGCGTCCAGAAGTTCGTTCGGATTCTGCTTGTGCATGTCATAGTCCTTGCGGAAGACAAAGTAGCAGAGACGGCCGTTGTCGTCAATGATGGGGAGAGAGTTGAGCTTGTGCTCCCAGATGATGTCGTTGGCTTCTTTCAGGGTGGTGCCCTCTTTGGCGCAGACGAGCTTATCAAACGGGGTCATGAATTCACGGACCTTGATGGAGGGATCCATGCGGCTGACACGATAATCACGGCTGGTGACGATACCGATCAGTTTCCCTTCGGCGGTTCCGTCTTCGGTCACGGCGACGGTGGAGTGACCGGTTTTTTCTTTCAGCGCGAGAATGTCACGCAGAGTGGCGTCCGGACTGATATTGGAATCGCTGCGGACAAAGCCGGCCTTGTAGCTCTTGGCTCTGCGAACCATCGCCGCTTCATCCTCTACCGTCTGGGAACCATAGATAAATGAAATACCGCCTTCGGTTGCCAGAGCGACGGCGAGTCGATCTCCGGAAACAGACTGCATGATCGCGGATACCATCGGGATATTCATTGTGATGGCGGGTTCTTCTCCCTTGCGGAATTTCACAAGAGGAGTCTTCAGCGAAACATTCTCCGGGATGCATTTCGAGGAGGAGTAGCCGGGGATGAGCAGATACTCGTTAAAAGTATGAGCGGGTTCATTGATAATGGTCGCCATGAATTCTCTCCTTTCATATTACGCCGAAAAAACGACATTTTGGTTATTATAGGGAGCAAAACAACATTTGTCAAGCTTGGAAAAGCAGGAGGACAGCGCTTTTTTTCAGGATAAAGAAAGCTGTACATAAGTTTTTTACATTTTCCGGGAAAAACCTGTTATAATATTAAGATACTATTATAATATTACCTGAAACAGACAAGCTCTGAACGCGGACGATCAAAAGAAAGGGAGAGGGGGGACCGGCTTGAAAACGAGCGGCTTGACAAGATTTCTGGCCCTGTGTCTGGCGGTCATCAGTCTCTCCATGCTTGTGGCCGGCGGACTCGGGATCCGTGCGGCGAATAAGGACCGCCGGAAAGATGAGTCTGAACTCCAGGACCTTCGAAGCAGGATCGACGAGTATCGGGAAATCTCTGCCGCGCTGATGGACAGGACTTCCTATGAGCAGCTGAACAAGACCCTGGAGGAAAAGCAGAAACAATACGACGCCGATACCGCCAAACACCGCGCCGACCTGAGCACCTATACGGTGACAAACAGCGGTCTTGAAATGGGAACGGCGGCGCTCAACCAGGCGGAGTCGGCGCTGGAGACCGGGAAGACCCAGTATGAGACGGGAAGAAAAGCGCTGAGAGCCAGTCTGAATGCGTTCAACCAGATCTATTCCTACATTGAACCGATCCAGGCACAGTCGGAGACGATCCGGGCCATTCTCTTTCGGGCGGAGATGATGCTGAGAGGCGAAGAGGCCGACAGCGGCAATCCCTACGACGGTTCGGTGTATAAGCTGGAACAGACGGTTAGGAACCTGTGCGCGCTGATCGAAAACGATCTTCCGGAGACACCCGCACCCGCGCCGGAGACACCCGCACCCGCGCCGGAGACGCCCGCGCCCGCGCCGGAGACGCCCGCGCCTGCACCGGAGACGCCCGCGCCTGCACCGGAGACGCCCGCGCCTGTTCCAGAGACGCCCACGCCTGTTCCGGAGACGCCGACGCAGGAAACGCTGCCGCCCGAGACGTCGACGCAGGAAACGCTGCCGCCCGAGACGTCGACGCAGGAAACGCCCACACCCGTGCCGGAGACGCCCGCGTCCGTACCGGAGACGCCCACACCGGCACTGGAGACAACCACACCGGCACCGGAAGCACCCCCACAGGGAAATCCGGAATCCCCGGGAGAGCCGACGCTCGAGACGAATTCCGTAGAATCCTCCGGCGATTTGCCTCCCGCACCGGAGAATGCCGACGCTCCGCGCTCTCCGGCAACCGGGGAGGAAAAAGACCTGTCCGGACGGCTGAATGACGCAATTCGGGATGTGGTTTTCGCGGCTGAGGTGGTCGCGGAAGATATCAATACCATTACCGCACTGGCAGAGAGCCTACAGCTTCCGCCGGAAATCCTTCAGACGGTCCTGAACAGCGCCGGAGTTTTAAATGAGGATGAGCTAAGGAAAAGCATCATCACCGCCATCCATGAGAGCGGAATTGTGATCACCGAAGAGCAGGGGAACGCACTTGGGCAGATGCTCGACGGGCTTTCGAATGCGGATGAATTGATGCATACCATGACCGCGCAGATCCAGCAGCTCACCGAAGCCGCCGAGACGGTAGAGGGAGAGGCGGATGCGTTGACGGAATACCTGCTTGCGGGACTGGGAAATGCTGGGCTCGCCAGTGGAGACCACGCCTTTACCGAAAACGAGATGGCAGTGATCCGAAGCCTGTATCTTGCGAATAAGGACGTGATCGGAGAAACGCTTGATACAGCCGGAGAAAATCGGCAGCAAGCCTATGGGACGGTATTGCATGCTGAGAGCAGTTCCGAGAGAATCTTCGGCCTGATCGGACAGCTTGCCGGAGCAAAAGCGACGCTGGACCAGACGCTTGAGGCCATGAAGGAAATGGGCGAACAGATCGAAGAGGGAGAAGCGGCCCTGGCCGAGGGCAAGGCACAGCTCAGTGCGGCGAAGGAAGAACAGAAGAAAAAGGCCGAGGAGCTGGATAAAAAGAAGAAAGACCTGGATCAGCAGGAGAAGGCCCTGAAGCAGAGTGCCCAGCAGGCCGAGGAACAGAAGGAACTGGAAGACCGGGAGATGACGCTTCGCACGGCACTCCTGTCCAGGGAAGAGATCCGGCGGCGAAGCCAGTACGGTATGGATCTGCTCTCGGCATCCGAGCACTGGCTCACGGAGTACACGGAACAGACCCAGGAGCGGTATCGCGACCGCTTTGATGCAAGCCTTCTGATGATTGTGTGTGCCATCCTGGCCGTGTCTGGAGCGCTTGCCAGCTTCGGAGGGAACCGGGTTCCATTGCTTACCCTGCTTTCGACCCTTCTCTGCCTTGCGTTTTCGATCTCGGCTGCGCTGTTGCTGTACCGCATGGGGCGGGGGATCAGCTGGTCTGCAGCCGTGACCGCGGTGATTGCGGCAGCGGAACTGATTTTCCTGATCCCGACGATCCCCGTTTTCGGGGGCATGGGTGCACCGGCGGCACCGGAGAGAAAGACAGTGCGAAAAACAGGCACAAAAACAGCGGAAAACCCCGATCAAAAGAAGAAATAATGATTGATTTTACAGATGAAATCTGTTATGATACCAAAGCATGTGCAGATGAGGAGGAAATATTCCATGATTTTGAAAAATATCGAGAAAAAAGAGCACAATACTGCAGTTTTTACAGTTGCCGCGGATTCGGCCGAATTTGAAAAGGCTGTCAACGGCGCTTATCTGAAGAACAAGAAGGACGTCTACATTCCCGGTTTCCGCAAGGGCAAGGCCCCGCGTCAGGTGATCGAGGGCATGTATGGAAAAGAAGTCTTTTATCAGGACGCAATGGACGACCTGGCACCCGAGGCCTTTGAACTCGGCGTGAAAGAAGGCGAGCTGCGCGTTGTCGGCCAGCCCCGTATTTCAGATGTTAACGTGACGGACGAAAAGTCCTGCGAATTCACCTTCGACGTGACGACCTATCCGGAAGTCGTTCTCGGCGAGTACAAGGGCATCGAGGCGGTCCGTCCCACTGAGACCGTTTCGGATGAGACGGTTGACAATGAGATCAAGAACGTCCAGAAGCGCAACGCGCGCATGCTGACGGTGGAGCGCCCCGCAGAGATGGGCGATACCGTGAACATTGACTTTGAAGGCTTCCTGAACGGCGAGCCGTTTGACGGCGGCAAGGCCGAAGGCCATTCCCTCGAGCTCGGCTCCAACTCCTTTGTCCCCGGCTTTGAGGAACAGCTGGTCGGCATGAGCGCCGGCGAGGAGAAGGACATCGACATTACCTTCCCCGAGAACTATGCCGAGAATCTGGCCGGCAAGGCGGTTGTTTTCCACATTGTCTGCAACGAAGTCAGCGCTCCTGAGTATCCGGAGCTGGACGACGAGTTTGCCAAGGATGTCTCTGAGTTTGACACCTTTGATGAATATAAGGCCGATGTCCGTGCAACTCTCCAGAAGCGCATGGACGAGAGCGCCGAGAACGCGTTCAAGGACGAAATCGTCCGCAAGGCCTGCGAGACCATGACCGGTGAGATCCCCGAAGTGATGTTCGAGGAGAAAGTCGATGAATTCCTGCGCAATTATGCCGCCCAGTTCGGCATGAACGACCGAGACATGAGCCGTGAAGAGCTGCTCAAGCTCTTCGGCATGAACGAAGACACCCTGAAGTTCTCCATCCGCCCGGCAGCCGAAGCCCAGGTGAAGACCGAGCTGCTGCTGGAGGCCGTTGCCAAGGCCGAGGGCCTGGAGCCGACCGAGGAAGAGCTGGATGCCTACTATCAGAAGACCGCGGAAGGCGTCGGCGCCACCGTGGAGGACGTGAAGCGCTACTTCGGCGAAGCGTTCCTGAAGAACGAGCTGAAGAAAGAGCAGGCCATGAACCTGCTGGTCGAGAACGCGGTTGCAAAGTCCGCCGACGAGGTGAAACCCGAGGAAGCCGCGGCCGAAGCTGCGGAACCGGCTGAGGAGAAGGCGGAATGAGCTTCATCCCCTATGTCGTGGAGCAGACCAGCCGCGGAGAGCGTTCGTATGACATCTTCTCCCGTCTGCTGAACGACAGGATCATCATGCTCTCCGAAGAGGTAAACGACACGACGGCCAGCCTGATTGTGGCGCAGCTTCTCTTCCTTGAGGCACAGGATCCGGACAAGGATATCCAGTTTTACATCAACAGCCCGGGCGGCAGTGTCAGCGCGGGTCTGGCCATCTATGATACCATGCAGTATGTGAAGCCGGACGTCTCAACCATCTGCATCGGAATGGCGGCCTCTATGGGAGCGTTTCTGCTCTCTTCCGGGGCGAAGGGCAAGCGCATTGCGCTGCCGAACAGCGAAATCATGATTCATCAGCCCTCCGGCGGCAGCCGGGGACAGTGCACGGACATCCAGATTCAGGCCGAGCAGATCCTGAAGATCAAGCAGCGCCTGAACACGATTCTGGCTGCGAACACCGGCAAGACGGTGGAAGAAGTGGAACGCGACTGCGAACGGGACCACTTCATGACGGCCGAGGAAGCGCTGGAGTACGGCATTATTGATCAGGTTATTACAAAACGCTGAATCGGAATATGGGGGAACACTTAGGTGCTCCCCCATATTGAGCTAAATTCAGGACACACAGGATATGCGGCCTGTTTCCCGGAATCTTTCCATGGGAAGCTTGACGCTGAAGGAGAAAGTAAATGGCAAAAAACGAAGACAGGCGCAGCCTGCGCTGCTCATTCTGCGGGAAACCGCAGGGACAGGTCAACCGGCTGATCGCGGGAAACGGCAGCTATATCTGTGACGACTGCGTCCGGATGTGCATGAGCATCATCGGGGACGGAATTGACGCCGAAGCGATGACCGGTTACGACGGACTCCCGATGGCATTTGACCGCCTTCCGAAGCCGGTACAGATCAAAGCAAATCTGGATCAGTATGTGATCGGCCAGGACCGCGCGAAAAAGGTCCTCTCGGTGGCGGTGTACAATCACTACAAGCGGATTCTTCACAGTGTGAAGAACGACGTCGAGCTTCAGAAGAGCAACATCCTGCTGATCGGACCCACCGGCAGCGGCAAAACGCTCTTTGCCCAGACAATGGCGAAAATGCTGGACGTTCCCTTCGCCATTGCGGATGCCACGACACTGACCGAGGCCGGCTATGTCGGCGAGGATGTGGAAAACGTCATTGTCAAGCTCCTGCAGGCTGCCGAATTTGACGTCGAACGCGCCCAGCGCGGCATCATCTACATCGACGAAATCGACAAGATCGCAAGAAAGAGCGAGAATACCTCCATCACCCGCGATGTCTCCGGAGAGGGTGTTCAGCAGGCACTGCTGAAGCTCCTGGAGGGGACGGTGGCGAACGTCCCGCCGCAGGGCGGGCGGAAGCATCCGCACCAGGAGTTTATCCAGGTGGACACCACCAACATCCTTTTCATCTGCGGCGGCGCGTTTGACGGCCTGGACAAGATTATCGAGCGCCGGACCTCCCGAAAGAGCATGGGCTTCGGTGCCGAGATTGAGAGCGGAAAGGACAAGGATCTGGGCGCTCTTTTTGAGCAGGTCCAGCAGCAGGATCTTCTGAAGTTCGGCATTATTCCCGAGCTGATCGGGCGTCTGCCTGTGGTGGCGACGCTGGACACCCTTACCCGGGATGATCTGGTGCGCATTCTCACTGAACCCAAGAATGCCATGACCAAGCAGTATGAGACCCTGATGAAGATGGACGGGGTGGAGCTTGTGTTTGAGCCTGCCGCGCTGGAGGCAATCGCGGACCGTGCGATCGACCGCAAGATTGGCGCCCGCGGCCTGCGCAGCATCATGGAATCCATCATGACGGACATCATGTACACGGTGCCGTCCGATACCGGGATCGTCCGGATTGTGATCACGGAGGACAGCGTCCGCGAAGGCGGACAGCCCGTTGTCCTGCGGACAAAGGATCTCGCCGGATGAGACGGAAGCTGCCCGCAACAGAGCGGCAGCGAGCAGATTTAAAAAAGACAAAGACTTGGAAAAGCTATGAACAAGGAAAATGAACAACGAAATATTCTGACTCTGCCTGCGCTGGCGATGCGCGGCCTGCTGGTGTTTCCGAAGATGACGCTTTCGATCGATGTAGAGCGATCTTCTTCCGTGCAGGCGGCAGAGCTGGCCGCCAGCGGGGATCACCTGGTCTTTATGGCCATGCAGAAGAACCTCGAAGACGATGATCCGAAACCGGATAACATTCATACCGTCGGAACCGTCTGCCGCGTTCGTCAGATGCTGCGCCAGCTGAACCAGGGCTACAGCCGCCTGATTGTCGAAGGCCTTTACCGCGCCGAAGCGGTAAAGATCGAAGAGCAGGGGGGAATTTATTACGCCTCTGTGCAGGAGCGCCCCAACCGCAAGGAACGAATTCCGGAAGTGCGCAAAGAGGCGGCGGTGCGAAGCTGCCTGGATGCGTTTCACACCTACCTCGAGCTGACGCGGGACATCTCTTCGGCCCAGATTCTTCCGATCCTGGCCAATCCGGATTCCGATTACATCGCTTACTTTATTACCCAGAACCTGCAGATCAATCCGGAAGACAAGCAGGAAGTGCTGGAGTGCGACTATCCGACAAAGCGCTTTCTGCTGCTGAACCGGATCATTCGCAACGAGATCCAGGTACTGCAGATTGAGCAGGAGCTCTCCTCCCAGGCCCAGGAGCAGATGGCGGAGAACCAGCGCGAATACTTCTTGCGGGAAGAGCTGCGCGCGATTCAGGCGGAAGCGGGAGAAGCTGGAAAAAGAGCTGGGCCGTCTGCGCAAGCAGGCCTTCGGATCTTCGGAGGCGGCGGTCCTGCGGAGCTACCTTGACATCTGCCTGGAACTGCCGTGGGGCAAGAAAAATGAAGAGATCACGGATCTTCCGCTGGCACGGAAGATGCTGGATGAGGATCATTACGGCCTGGAGAAGGTAAAGGAGAGAATCCTGGAGTACCTCGCGGTCCGTACCCTGGCGCCGGAAGTCAAAGGCGGCATGCTCTGCCTCGTGGGTCCTCCGGGAACCGGCAAGACAAGCATCGCCATGAGCATCGCCCGCGCCACGGGCAGGGAACTCGTAAGAGTGTCCCTCGGCGGCATCCACGATGAGGCGGAGATCCGCGGCCATCGGAAGACCTATATCGGCTCCATGCCCGGCCGCCTGATCAACGGCATCATTCAGGCAAAGAGCTGCAACCCGCTCATGGTGCTCGACGAAATAGACAAGCTGGGCTCCGATTATCGTGGGGACCCCTCGGCCGCCCTGCTGGAGGCGCTGGATCCGGAGCAGAACAAGACCTTCCGGGATCATTTCCTGGAAATTCCCTTTGACCTGTCGGAGGTCTTCTTTATCACCACGGCCAACACCACCGAAACCATTCCAAGAGCGCTGCTTGACCGTATGGAAGTGATCGAGCTTACCAGTTATACCGACGAAGAAAAGCTTCAGATCGCAAAGAAGCACCTCCTTCCCAAACAGAGAAAGCGTCATGGCCTGAAGGCAACCCAGCTCAAGGTCAGTGACGATGCCGTTCGCGCCATGATCCGCGGCTATACCCGTGAATCCGGTGTGCGTCAGCTGGAGCGCGAGATCGCAGCACTCTGCCGCAAGGCGGCGAGCGGGATCGCCGAAGCACGCTTCAAGTCCCTCGCGGTCCGTCCGGAAAAACTGGAAAAGCTTCTCGGACCCGTCCGCTTCAAGCCGGACGAGCGCCGCAGCGCCGCCGCGGTCGGCCTGGTGAGAGGTCTTGCCTATACCTCTGTCGGCGGAGAAGTGCTTGACGTCGAAACCGCGGTGGTGAGCGGAACCGGAAAGGTCGAGCTTACCGGAAACCTCGGCGATGTGATGAAGGAGTCGGCGAGAGCCGCAATCACCTACATCCGCAGCCGGGCGGAGCTTCTGGGGATCGACCCGGAGTTCTACAAAAACAAAGACATTCATATCCACTTCCCGGAGGCGGCGGTGCCGAAAGACGGTCCCTCTGCCGGTATCACCATGTGCATCGCGGTGATTTCCGCCCTGAGCGGAAAACCCGTCCGCGGCGACATCGCCATGACCGGCGAGATTAGTCTGAGGGGACGCGTCCTGCCGATCGGCGGACTGAAAGAGAAAACCATGGCCGCGCTCCGTGCCGGCGTGACCACCGTGATTATCCCGAAGGAAAATGAATCTGACCTGGAAGAGATCGACCCGCTGGTTCGGGAAAGACTGAACTTCGTTGCGGTGGAACACGCGGATGAGGTGCTGAAGCTGGTATTTTCGGAGCGGGACGGAATCACGGAGGAAAGCCGAGGCGACTCCGGGGAGCAGGCCGCAAAGAGCGAAGCGGCGGGTCAGTGAAATGAACGATCTGAACCTTAACCGGGCGGAGTTTATCCGCTCTGCCGCGGCGCCGAAGCAGTTTATCCGCAGCTCTCTGCCCAAGGCCGCCTTTGCGGGACGCTCAAACGTGGGCAAGTCGTCCGTGATCAACCGTCTGGTCAACCGGAAACAGTTTGCCAAGGTCGGGGCGACACCCGGAAAAACCGTCCATGTGAATTACTTCGACATTGACGGAAAGATGCTTTTGATTGATCTGCCCGGATACGGCTTTGCCAAGGTGTCTCAGAATGAGCGCGACCGCTGGGCCGGACTGATGGAGAGCTTTTTCGCCGAAGCCGGGACCTTTGATGTCGGGGTGCTGATCGTCGACGCGCGGCACAAGCCGACGGCGGACGACGTCCGAATGGCGGAGTATTTCAAGAACGCCGGACATGAGTTTGTCGTGCTTGCAAACAAGCTGGACAAACTGAAGAAAAGTGAGATTGAGCCGTCGATGGCCCTGATTCGTCAGACGCTCTCCCTGGACGAGGAGACGGAGCTGATCCCGTTTTCGGCGGAAAAAGGCGACGGGCGCGAACGCCTGCTGGGCTGGCTGCTCCGGCTGCTGTAGGAGCAGGGTCACCATGATAAGGCTGGATAAATACCTGGCGGATGCCGCCGGCCTGACCCGCAGCGAAGCCGCCCGGATGATTCGCTCCGGCATGGCGGCGGTCAACGGAAGCGTGATCCGCAGACCGGAACAGAAGTTCGATGAAAACACGGCCGCGGTGACGCTGAACGGGACGCCCTGCAGCTACCGCAGGTTCTGCTACTATCTCCTTGACAAGCCCACAGGCCTGATCACGGCGTCGCGAGACAGCAGACAGGAGACGGTCCTGGACCTTTTTCCGCCGGAAATCCGAAAGCGGGGCATTGCCCCGGTGGGGCGGCTTGACAAGGATACCAGCGGCCTTCTGCTGCTGACAAACGACGGTGAATTTGCCCACCGGGTGATTTCGCCCAGATATGCGGTTTCAAAGGTATATCACGCAATGGTGGAACAGCCGCTGGAACCGATGGATCCGGAACGCTTTCAAAGCGGACTGATTCTGGCCGACGGGACGAAATGCCTGCCGGCGGAGCTTGAGATCCGCGGCGAACGCGACTGTCTTGTAACGGTGCAGGAAGGGAAGTATCATCAGGTGCGCAGAATGCTTGCGGCGGTGGGAAAGCCTGTCGTAACCCTGCGGCGCCTCTCCGTCGGCCCGCTTCAGGTCGAACCGGGCCCGGGTATCGGGCGTTATCGGGAACTGACGGAAGAGGAATTGTGCATCATGTTCAAGATGCTTGGTATGGAAAAATAGTCAAAAAAGCCACCTGAAAAAAGTCGGTTTTTGACTTGTTTGGCAATTCATCTGAAAAAATTCACAAAAATTCGACGCATTTTCTATTGAAAATTACTGATAATAGAGTTATTATAATACTATCTGGTTTTTTGATCTTGTTTTTTATCCACATTTTGCCCAAATGGGGTATTGGATCCTCTGCACGGTCTTGACCGACCGGATTTTCAGCCGGATACAGGCAGAATGGAGAATGCATCATGCCGAGCAGGATTTTTCAAAATGTCATTATTCAGATGAAGGACTCCGTCGACAGAACGGTCGGGGTTGTAGACGACCAGGGATATGTCATCGCCTGCAGTGAGCTTGCGGCCATCGGGTCGCGGGTGGAGGATTTTCGGGTCAATCTGGTTGACAGTGTCAGCCACGAGCTGGTGACGGCGGGGAGAACCTATGTGCTCCTCAGCTCCGAGAGCGGGCAGCTGGGATATGCGGCTTTTGTAGACGGGACGGACAGTGTTGCAAAGACGGTCTGCGCCATTTCGGCGGTTGCATTCGATGAAGCGCTGGCCAATTACGAAGAAAAGCATAACCGGGCGGCATTCATCAAGAATATCATTTCCGACAACATTCTTCCGGGGGATGTCTATGTCCGGGCAAAGGAACTTCATTTTGTCACGGATGAGCCGCGCACGGTCTTCCTGATCCGCCAGATGGAAAACGCCGATGTGGCGGCGGGGGAGCTGGTAAGCCGGCTGTTCCCGGACAGGCAGCATGATTTCGTTCTGAACATCAACGAGAGCGACATCGTTGTGGTCAAGTCCATTCAAGCGGATACGTCGAAGGAAGAGATTCATGCCATTGCCGCGGGGATTGAAAAGGCGCTGTTTGAGCAGCTCGGAATCCGCTGTGTGATCGGCATCAGCACCGAAGCCCGTCATCTGCGTGAACTGGCGGACCGGTATAAGGAAGCACAGGTTGCCATTGACGTCGGCCGCGTCTTTGAGAGCGATAAGACGATCATCCACTATGAAAGCCTCGGCCTCGGCCGGATCATCTATCAGCTTCCCACAACGCTCTGCGAGATGTTTCTCAATGAAGTCTTCAAGAAGAACCCCATTGAGACGCTGGATGAAGATACCCTGGAGACGATTAACCGCTTCTTTGAAAACAATCTTAACGTTTCCGAAACATCCAGGAAACTGTATGTTCACAGAAATACATTAGTATACAGGCTTGAGAAAATCAAAAAGATCACAGGTCTGGACCTTCGTGAGTTTGATCACGCGATTGTGTTCAAGGTTGCGATGATGGTAAAGCAGTATCTCGACTCGCTGAATACGTCGAAATACTGACCTCTCTGATCAACCGGATCACGGTTGAAAAGAGTTTCTCGGAGGCAATTTATGGTACAGATGACAGACGTCACGAAGATCTATGACAGCAGCAGCACGGTTGCGCTGGACGGGGTCAATCTGACGATCAATGAAGGGGAATTTGTCTTTCTTGTCGGACCTTCCGGCTCGGGAAAGACAACCCTGATGAAGCTGATCACCGGCGAGGTGCGTGCCACCGCCGGTGAGATTGTTGTCAATGATTTTGACATGGTCAAGATCCGGCGCAGAAAGCTCCCCAGAGTGCGCCGTACACTGGGCGTGATTTTCCAGGACTACCGCCTGATCGAAAACATGACCGTGTATGACAACGTCGCGTTTGCCATGCGCGTTGTCGGCGCCAAGGGCAAGAGCATTGCCAAACGCGTGCCCTACGTGCTGGAGCTGGTCGGTCTTGAGGGGCGTGAGAAGCGCTTCCCCAACGAGCTCTCCGGCGGTGAGCAGCAGCGTGTAGCCATTGCGCGTGCGCTGGTGAACAATCCCCGCATGATCGTTGCGGATGAGCCAACCGGAAACCTTGACCCGGTGCGCAGCCTGGAGCTGATGCTGCTGTTTGAAAAGATCAACGAGATGGGCACGACGATTCTCGTTGTCACACATGAAAAGGAACTGGTGAACGCCTTTTCCAAGCGGGTTATCACGATCGACGACGGCCATGTGGTCAGTGATGACGGAGACGGGTATTACAGCTATGAGCTTGAGTAAGAGTGCATATCTCATTCGCGAAGGATTCCGGAGCATCCGGACGCATGGTTTCATGTCCTTCGCCTCCGTGACGATTATCACGGCCTGCCTGATCATCATGGGCAGCATTACGCTTCTGTCGCTGAACATCGACGCGCTCATCGCGGATCTGGAACAGCAGAACGAAGTGGTCGCTTTCGTGGATGAAAGCATCGTGGACGAGGCCTCTGCGGCGGCGCTGCAGGGCGACATCATGAACGTGCCGAACGTGCTGGCGGCGGATTTCGTCTCGCGCGACCAGGCCATGACGAACTTCATGTCCAAGTATGATGACCGCCTCATGGAGGGAATCGATTCGACGGTCTTCCGCCACCGGTTTGTCATCCATCTGACGGATATTTCCCAGATGGCCGACACCAAGACCCAGCTTGAGGGCATCCCCGGGATTGCAAAGGTGAACGCCCAGATCGAATATGCGGACCGCTTTGTCCGGATCCGCAACATCGTGAGCGTGGTATCGCTGATTCTGACGGTGATTCTGACCTTTGTGTCGTTCTTCATCATGTCCAACACCATCAAGCTGACGACTTTCGGCCGGCGGGAAGAGATTGCGATCATGAAGATGGTCGGCGCGACGAACGCCTTCATCCGCACGCCCTTTGTGATTGAAGGTCTGATTCTCGGGCTTCTGGGAGGCGTGCTGGGCTTCCTCGCGGTATGGGGCATCTATACGGTCCTGAACAGCAGTCTTCTGGATACGCTGACCGGCAGCTTTATTTCCCTGATTCCCTTCCAACAGGTAATGCTTCCGATGCTGGGGGTCTATGTGGGAGTCGGCGTTCTGATCGGCGTCTTCGGAGGTGTCAAAAAAAGAATGATCTCCGTGATCGCCGTTATTATGGCGGTCCTGATGCTGCTGTCCCTGGTGGCCAGCGTCATTCCCTCGGCCTTTGCCATCTCGCAGAGTGATATTGACGCGCTGCAGGCAAAGAAAGACGAGATTTCCGCCCGGGTAAAAGAGGCGGAAGAGCGCGTCGACACGCTGAAGGAAGCGCAGGCAAACGTCCTCGACCAGAAGACGGCACTGGAAGAGAAGAACGATGCGGCGAAAGAAGCGCTCCGTCTCGTCGGTGAAGAGATTGTCATGTATGACGGAATCATTGAGGAGAAAACAGAGGAGCTGCATCTTGCGCTGAACCGTGAACAGAACCAGCTGGACAAGTACCGCACCCGAGTACGCGCGATGGAAGAAACCGGCGGCTATAATATTCTGACCGTGCTGATGAGCTCCGGAGACTTCAATGAGTTTCTCACCGCGCTGGACGACATGGAGAAGATCATGACGGCTGACCGCGACCTGGAAGACGCGTATATCGAGGCGCGTGAGGAAAGCGAGCGGGTCAAGGCGGAATATGAAGAAGTCAAGGCCGACTGCGAAGCCAAGCAAGAGGTCCTGAATACAGAGAAGGAAATGCTTGACGGCCAGATCGCCGAGACCGAAAAAGAGCTCGCGGAGCTGGAAGATCAGATCGACGTGGCCGTGACGGAGTATGAAGGCTTCCTGGCTGCCGAAGAAGCGGCCGCGCAGGAGATTGCCGACATGATGGCGGCCTACCAGCGCCAGAAAGAAGAAGAAGCGGCGGCCCGTGCCGCGGCAATTGCCCGCCAGAATGCCCAGAACGCCCAGAACGGTGGCGGCGAAGGCGGAGAAAGCGGCGAAGGCGGTGGCGGCGGCCTGAATCCGGGCGGCGCTGTCGGTACCGGAAACCTGGGGTGGCCGGTGCCCTGCAGCACCCGTGTTACCAGCCGTTTCGGCAACCGTACCGACCCCTTTACCGGTGCGACCCGCTACCACAGCGGCATCGACATCGACGGCTACGGCAATGACGGCGCTCCGGTCGTGGCTTCCGACGGCGGAACGGTCGTGACGGCAAGCTACAACGACGGTTACGGCAACTACGTGATTATCGACCACGGCAACGGTTATCAGACCCTTTATGCGCATATGTCAGGCCTGGCAGTGGGCGGCGGACAGACGGTCTCACAAGGCCAGACGGTGGGCTATCTCGGGGCAACGGGCCGGGCGACCGGTACCCACTGCCACTTCGAGGTGTTCGTCAACGGTGAGCGCACCGACCCCGCGCAGTTCTTCTCCGGCCTGTCCTATTACAACTGCTGAGCCTCGCGCGGCAGGATCGCCGGCGCTTCGGCGGCAAATGCCGCCCGGGAGCGCTGGCGTATTTCAGTTTGGAAAAGGAGAGAGAACATGAGACGAATGTTCGGCCGCATGTTCGGCGGGGTGGGGATTTTTCTGCGCCGCCTGTTCGGCCTCGGGATTCCGCTCTGGTTTGTACTGGCGATGGTGCTCGGGTCGCTCTTTGCAACCCGTATCATCACGCGCAACCAGGTGGTCCGGGAGGTCGGCGGGAAAGACGACTTTGACGAAGCCATGCGCTACATCGAGATCAAGGATATCATCGATGAGAAGTTCATCGAGCCTGTCGACCGCAAGAGCATGGGATATTCCGCGGCCATTGCGATGGTTTCGGGTCTTGGCGATTCCTGGAGCACTTTCCTGACGGATGATGAATACAAAACCTATCAGCTTTCATCGTCCAATGAGTATGCCGACATCGGCATGAGTCTGGTCAAGGATTCCAGCGGCGGCTTCCAGGTGGTGACGGTCTATCCGGATTCACCGGCCGCACGCTCGGGGGTCGTGATCGGCATGCTGATTACCGCGGTGGACGGGCAAAAGGTAGATACCCTGTCGACCGATGATGTCCGGACGCTGATCCGGTCGAAGATGAACGGGAAGTTCAATCTCACCATCGTCGGCATGTCCGACCCGCTGGAGATCGACGCGACAAACGTCAATTCCGAGGCGATTACCTATCGTCTTGAGAAAACGGGCGCTGGATACGTCCAGATCCATAACTTTGAAGCCGGCAGCGGTCAGGCGGCGGTGGATGCCGTCGAGTACCTGCTGAGCCAGGGGGCGGTCTCCCTGGTAATCGATGTGCGTGACAATTCCGGCGGTCTGACCACGGAAGCCGCGACGTTTCTGGATTACCTGCTCCCGGCGGGGCGCCTGTTCTCCGATATCAGCAAGGACGGCACCGAGCGCGTTACGGAGTCGGACAGCATGAGCCTCGAGCTTCCCATGGTCGTGCTCATCAATGCCGGCAGCTTCCGCGAGTCGGAGCTTTTCGCACAGGTCCTGAAGGATTACCGCTGGGCAACCCTCATCGGCGAGCCCACAACCGGCAACACCCGCACCCAGGAAGTCATCGTCCTGCATGACGGAAGCGCCCTGCGCCTGAGCACGCACAGCCTTCTGTCCCCGAGCGGGACGGACATCGCGGCGGCCGGCGGCGTCGTGCCGGATATGATCGTCTTTAACCGCAATGCGGCAGCCACCGGTACAACCGAAGGCACGGTGGGCGGCGAAGAGGGCACCGCCAGCGTATCGGATGATACACAATTGATGGAAGCGCTCAGATATCTGAGCTAAACAATCTTTTGAGGAGAGAAGAAACATGGCCAGTTCAAATTCCAATCGTTACAAAATGAGCCAGGAACGCCTGGACGAGCTTAAAAAAGAGCTCAACTACATGGAGACCGTCCGTGAAAAGGAAGTCTCCGAACAGATCAAGGAAGCCAGAAGCTTCGGCGACCTGTCCGAGAACAGCGAGTACGACGAGGCGAAAACCGAGCAGGGCAAGCTGTATTCCCGTATTGCCGAGTATAAGGACCTGATCGAACATGCCGAAATCGTGGACAACGTGGATCACAATCTCCCGAAAGATGCGGTTACGCTTGGCAGCTTTGTGACTGTCAAGGACCTGGACGATGAGTTTGAAGATAAATATGAAATCGTCGGCTCCCAAGAGGCCAATCCCCGCGAGGGCAGAATCTCCGACGACTCTCCGGTCGGCAAGGGCCTGATCGGCCACCGTGCGGGCGACACCGTGACAATTGCCGCGCCCGCGGGTGAGATCCGGCTGGAAGTTCTCTCCGTTGAGAATCCCTGAGGAGTGCCCATGGAAGAAGTAAAAGAAACCACTGCCCAGCAGGTGTCCGAGCTGCTGCAGATTCGCCGCGACAAACTGACCGAGCTTCAGGAAGCGGGACGCGATCCTTTCCGTGAGACGAGATTTGAGCGCGACGCGACCTCGGCCGGGATCAAAGACGCCTTTGAAGACTACGAGAACAAGCAGGTCAGCATTGCCGGACGCATCATGTCCAAACGCGGCATGGGCAAAGCCATCTTCTGCCATATCCAGGACCGCGAGGGCCAGATCCAGCTCTATGTGCGCAAGGACGCGGTTACGGAGACCGAGTTTGCCGACTTCCGGAAATACGACGTGGGCGATATCATCGGCGTCAGCGGTTATGTCTTCAAGACCCAGACCGGTGAGATCACGGTGCATGTCGAGCATGTCACCCTGCTTACGAAGTCTCTGCGTCCGCTGCCGGAGAAATATCACGGCATGACAAATACGGACCTTCGCTACCGTCAGCGTTATACAGACCTGATCATGAACGCGGAGGTTCGCGAGACCTTCATCCGCAGATCCCGGATCATCTCCAGCATCCGCCGCTACCTCGACGGGCAGGGCTTCCTTGAAGTCGAAACGCCCATGCTTGTACAGAACGCCGGAGGCGCGGCCGCGCGTCCGTTCCTGACCCACTTTAACGCCCTGGATCAGGACCTGAAGCTTCGTATTTCTCTGGAGCTGTACCTGAAACGTCTGATCGTCGGCGGCCTGGAAAAGGTCTATGAGATCGGTCGTGTCTTCCGGAATGAGGGCATGGACACCAAGCACAACCCCGAGTTTACCCTGATGGAGCTGTATCAGGCCTATACGGACTTTCACGGCATGATGGACCTGACCGAGAACCTGTACCGCCATGTGGCCCAGGAGGTCCTTGGCACAACCGTCGTCACCTACAACGGGACGGAGATCGACCTCGGCAAGCCCTTTGCCCGGATCACCATGACCGATGCGGTGAAGCAGTACAGCGGTGTGGACTTCC
Organism: Oscillospiraceae bacterium; assembly: GCA_902789835.1. The sequence continues at coordinate 1,897 of CADAPN010000076.1, read as the reverse complement.
ATGAGATCCACACGCTGGAAGAGGCGAGAGCCGCTGCGAAAGCGAAGGGAATCGCGTATGAGGAACGTCACCAGAAGGGTGATATTCTGAACCTGTTCTTCGACGCTTTTGTGGAGGAGCACCTGATTCAGCCGACCTTCCTGACCGAGCATCCCGTTGAGATCTCTCCGCTGACCAAGCGGAAGCCGGATGATCCGGAGCATGTGGAGCGCTTTGAACTCTTCATCAACGGCTGGGAGATGGCCAATGCCTATTCCGAGCTGAACGACCCGATTGACCAGCGCGAGCGTTTCCGTCATCAGGAGGAGCAGCTTGCAAAGGGCGACGAAGAGGCGAACACCACGGATGAGGACTTCCTGAATGCGCTGGAAATCGGCATGCCCCCCACGGGCGGAATCGGCTACGGCATCGACCGTCTGTGCATGCTGCTGACCGACTCGGCGGCCATTCGCGACGTGCTTCTGTTCCCGACGATGAAGCCCTCGAACGACTGAAAAGCCCATATTTACTGGTTCTTCTGGGTTATTTCGAAGGTATAACTTGACAATTTACCAGAAATTTACCAGAAACAACCAAAAGATTTCTCTAATCATCACGAAAGACCGTCACTCATGTTGTTGAGAGACGGTCTTTTCCTATTGGCAACGGTTTTATTATGGATAGGTGGAAAAAACGCTATTGCAATTGTGGATCAAAATGATGATAAAAAAGAAGAAAAAAAACCTCGCCGTGAGAATGGTACAGGCGGTATTACTCAACGTAAGGACGGAGGTGGATAACCGATTTATGGTAGACGTCTTAATCAGATCATCTCTATCTAAAAGGAGGTCGGTATATGAAATCTTGTGGCTATTTCCGAATTGTTAGTATATTTCGAAGAATTCAGGAATAAAACAGGTAACGATTATGTATACCCGGAAACATCATATATCTTTGATATGAAGCCAGCGATAAGAGAAGAAACCTATTTAATAATAGATATGCTTACGTCTAATACAAAAGAAGGATATGCACGGAATTATTTGATCCGTGCCCCTAAGGAAGTACACGTATATACCGAAGATGTGTTCGGGTAAGTAGAAGAGTCCATCCCAAAGCCCAACAGGCCTTCGATTTGCATCAGCTGATTTTGTTTGGTCTTCTTTTACAGGTGTCGATACGCACGTCTCGTCCTGTTCGACGTGCTGCGGTATCTCCGCTCGCTCCACATCGAGCGCGCCCGTGAGCGGCCCCGGAAGCCCCGTGCGAACCGCAACCCCGGCGGCTGCGCAGCGGGGGAGAGCGCAGCTCGCCTCGTGCATCCCACGCAGCCTCACACAACCCTGCGCGCTCTCCGTATCGCTCGCTGCCTGGTCCCATTGAACCAACGTATGACATCCAGCAGGCCCCGTCCGGCAGTTCCGCGCGGCGGCTGTCCCGCATATGGGAAAAGCCAGCTCGCCGCGCTGCCAAATCCCCCTATCGTTCCCTCATGCAAGTAATCCGCTTCGCCCTGCGCTCTGGCTGATTCTGTTTGACCTTGCTCGTCCCTCGCTGCGCCCAAACAGAATCAGCCGCCGCTTCGGCCGTTCGCTTGCTCCGCAAATTCAAAGCGGTGGCAAGACACAGGGACGGAGCTTTTGTCTTGCCTATGCAATAGAAAAGCTCTTGCTTCTGCATTACGGCCCAGGAGCGGGAGAAAAGGAAAGGACCCTGAGCATCTACGCCCAGGGCCTTTTCATCAGCCTTTTTGTCCCCGGCAGAGCCGGTTGTTGTCTTCTTACCAAGACGGAAAACCACCCTCCATTCGCCGAAGGTAGAATATGAAATTGCGCACAGGCACAAAATATGGTACAATCGGATCAGCAAATGAATTGATGGAGAACAGACCATGAAAATCTATGATATTTCACAGGAA
>CADAPN010000075.1 GCA_902789835.1 Oscillospiraceae bacterium | reverse complement strand
GCCGGCGATGCTGACAATCGTGACAAGCACGCGGTTCCAGTCAGTCCTCATATTCCGGAGAATCAGGCGGACATACAGGCTCTTTTTGGCGGAAGAGCGAAGCGTTTTCTTCTTTTTCACAGTGGCTGCCGCCCCCTGCATGAGGGCGAGAGCAGTCTGGCGAAGCAGCTGGGAACAACCGAGATACACCGCCAGGAAGGAGATCCCGAGGGCGCCTGCGACGACGAGACCGGTGTCATAGGGCAGAAAACTGCGTGGCCCGGTACCGTAATTGAGGTGCGACTCATAGCTGTTCAGGACAGCGCGCTGCATCGGAAGCCAGGCGAGAAAAACACCCAGCCCGATGCCGAGCAAAACCGCGGAGCATGCAAAAATCAGGTATTTTCCGAAAATTTCACGGTTGAACAGGCCAAGAGCTTTGTTTACGCCGATGAGCTTGCGCTGCTGTTCGACCATACGGGAGATGGTGGCATAGATCACCAGAGCTCCGACCACGAGGAAGATCGAAGAGAAGGACATGCTCAGCGAAGAGAGTTTGTCTGAATTGGCCGCGGCATAGATGAAGCCGGGGTTGCCGTTGTTGTTGAGCATGATCCAGCGGCAGGTGCCGATGTTGCTGAGCTGCTCTTTGGCCGACGCAAGCTCCTGCTCGGCGCCGCGCAGCTTCTCTTCTCCTTCGGCGAGTTCCTTTTCACCGTCGAGGAGCTTCTTCCGGCCGTTGTTGACCGTGGTCAGCGCGTCGAGATACTGCTCCCCGGAATAATAGTAATCCAGTCGGCCGCGCTCATACTCATCGATGCCGTCCTGAAGCAGCTTCAGCTTCCCCTTGTAGCGGCTGAGATCCAGTATTCCGCCGCTCAGACGCTCAAGCTCGTCAAGCGCCTGTATCGTTGTCATATGCGCAAAGTGATCGGCGTTTTTGGCATAGAGCTCAAACGCCTCCGCCGGGATCGTTCGGCCCTCAGAGGCCCGCGCCAGAAAGGCTTCGGCATTGTTCAACAGATAACGGACATCCTCCAGCCTGTCAGGAAGACCGGGGCCGCCCGCAATGCGGATTCCCCACTGCTCCATCAGCTCCAGAGCGGCCTCCAGCTTTTCTTCGCCCTGGTGCAGCTTCGCCGCGCCATCCTCCAGCAGGCCGGGAACCGGCTCCAGCTGCTTTTCAAGGCTCTTAAGCCCCTGCCAGCCTTCCTCAATCTTCTGCTGTGCATGACCGAGCTCCAGCTTGGCGGATTCGATTTTTTCCTCGCCCTCACGGATGTTCGTTTCGAAGACTTCCCGAATGCCGTCAACACGGATCACGGTCCGTGTGTCGGCCAGGGTTTCCAGCGCCGCGATCACGGGGTCAACAACGGCCCGGTATTCCTCGCCGTAGCGGTTTTCCGGGGCGCCCTCGACGCGGATGCGTGCCTTCATAAAAGCGCCTTGCAGGCCTTCGCGGTTGAAGGCGTTCTCCTGTACGAAGATATACGGCGTGACCGGAACCATGTAGCTGAAATGGTCCGGAGTGTGGAAAATCCCCGTGATTTCAAAGTCATGCTCCGCAAGCGGGTCCACATCCATGATCGGATCACAGTTGACCGTGAGGCGCTGGCCGACGGAGAGCCCGAGATCCTCGGCCAGATTCCGTTCCACGGCGCATTGGCCGGCCTGTTCCGGCATGCGGCCCTCCAGCAGCACCGGAAGGGACATTTTCTCCGGCAGGGAAAGAACCGAGACCGCGGTTTTCCTGTTGTCAAGGTGGAGCCGGGTGTCAATCTGCCAGACAGGCTCCGCCTCTCTGACGCCCGGGACCGAGCGGATCTCCTCCAGATCCTCGTCGGTCATGAGCATGGTGGATGTGACCTCCACATCCCAAAGCTCACGGTCATTGAAGAAGAGCAGCGCGTCCTGCTTGAGCGCCGCGGCGGAGTAGGCGATACCCAGATAAGCCACGGCGGCCAGAAGCCCGATCATTACGATTGAGATAAAGGCAACGATCTCTTTGCGGATATTGCGGCGCGCATCAAGTAATTCTGTCCTGGTCATGTTACCAGACGAGTTCCGTCGCCATCGCCGGGTGGAGGTTGACCCGGATGCTGGAGATCACACCGTTTCGCAGCTTGACGACCCGATTCGCCATGCGGGCGATCTCAGGGTTGTGGGTGATCATGACGACGGTGGAGCCCCTGCTTTGAACAATCTGCTCAAAGACCTGCAGCACTTCGATGCTGGTCTGATAGTCCAGGGCCGCGGTGGGTTCATCGGCGAAGATAATCTTCGGATTCTTGACGATGGCGCGGGCAATGGAGACGCGCTGCTGCTGGCCGCCGGAGAGCATGGAAGGGAAGTTGCCCGCCCGGTCGGTCAGGCCAACTTTCTCGATGGCTTCTTCCGCGGTCATCGGATCCCGAACCAGATCCGCGATGAACTGGACATTTTCCTGGGCGGTCAGGTTCGGCATGAGGTTGTACTGCTGAAATACGAAGCCAAGATACTCTCTTCGGAAACGCGTCAGTTCTTTGTCCGTCGGGCGGGAGAAGTCCTTTCCGTCGATGATCAGACTTCCGTCCGTCAGGTGGTCCATGCCCGCAATGATGTTGACCAGGGTGGACTTGCCGCAGCCGGACTCGCCCAGAATGACCACGAATTCATTTTTATAGATGTCGAGGTCGATCCCTTTCAAAACCCGCAGCACGCCGTCGCCGGACGGAAACTCCTTGATGATGCCGCGGAGGGAAATAAGCACCTGCTTCTTCTCGCCGGCGGAGACGGTGAAGCCCTTCTCCTCGATGGTGAGGGCCCCCATGGCGGCCATCCGCTCGCAGAGCTGCTGCTCTTCCTCGTCAAAGCCGGAACCGTCCGTCTTGTTGACGAGCTGCATGCAGCCGATCACTTCCGTGAGGTTCTTCAGCGGGACGCACAGCATGCTGCGCACCAGAGGGCCGCAGTCATCGAACACGCTGCCCGGGTATTCCCCGGCCATGGTATCCTGGATCAGGATGCTCTTTCCGTCCCGGGTGACAAGACCTTCCACGCCGAGACCGTTTTCGGCGCTGATATTGGTAAAGTTGACCGGCCCTGTCTGAGAGATCGGGACCAGCCGGTCGGCATCCTTGTCCAGAAGCCACACGGCGCCAGCTTCACAGTTAAGAATCCTTGTGAGCATTTCCAGCATCCCGGAAAAAGCCGCGGAGACCTCTTCCGTATCCAGCAGCTGTTCCAGAAGCTCAAACATGACGCCGACAAAACGTTTGTTCTTCAAAGCAAGTAACACTCCGTTCCTGTCTGTCCGGGAACTGAAGAGGGAGCCCGGACAAACAGATTACTCCATCTTAGCCTATTCAAATAATTATAGCACTAATCCGGCATAAATGGAAGCGTGGATTCCCGTTATCTCCTCAAATACGCAGAAGAGACGGGAAAGTTAAAATAAGTATCGGGGTAGGGTTCATTGATCAGGGAAAAGTGCCACCATTCACAGTCTATGGGCTGAAAGCCGTTGCGAACCATCGCGTGCTGCAGGAACATGCGGTTTTCATACTGCTCGTCCGTAATCTCACGGCAGTCCGGATGAGAGATCGGACTGAACAGGTCAAAGGGACTGCCCATGTCCACTTCTTTTCCGGTCTTCATATCCAGCAGCGTCAGATCCACCGCGCTGCCCCGGCTGTGGCCGGACTGTTTGGCGATGTATCCTTCGGCAAAGAGCGACTCCTTGTCCAGATCGGGATAGAAATATGGCTTCATGCGGAGGTCCTGATCCTCAAGACCCCAGAAAACAAAGTGCTTCACGGCGCGGGCGGGGCGGTAAGCGTCGAAGATCTTCAGGCGGTATCCCTGAATGTAGAGCTCGCCGGCGGCGGCCTTCAGTGCGCGCGCGGCCTCAATAGACAGCAGAGCGCAGGGCTCCTCATAGCCGTCAATCCGCTCGCCGATAAAGTTATAGGTGGAATAATATCGGATCTCCTGTACGATATGCGGTACGTAATCCGCCAGCAGCACAAAGCCGGACGGATCCATCGTCGGATCGTTTCGATATTCCGTTCTCATTGTGTCCCTCCTGCAGAACGCTTTGGATTTCATGCTTTTGCTTTGCCTTTATTATACCAAAAACGGTTTTTTTCTACAAGATGGTTCAATGCTGCCTGAACTGTGATTCCGGGGGCCTTTCGATTGTTCCTGTATCCTGCTAATCTGCCTTTTGGGAAAATGTCTTCACAAGATGGAGAGAATATCCGCCCAGTACAACAACGATCAGCACAAGATTGAGCACCAGTTCTGCCTGCGGGTTCAGATTCCCCTCAGCGGAAAACACTTTGAGGGCGTTGTTTGCCGAGTGGAACACGATACACGGAATCAAGGATTTTCCGTGAAAGAAGATCAACACAAGTACGAATCCGACCAGGACAGCGAATATGATCTGCAAAATGGTTAAAGGGAGATCCTTGCCGCTTCCGTTGAACAGATTAACAATATGGCCGAGACCGAAGGTCAGTGAAGATACAAGAATGGCCGTCTTGAGATTGTTCTTTTCCATTGCCCTGAAAAGCAAGCCGCGGAAAATGACTTCCTCGAGGAAGCCGACACAGCACATACTGATGATGTACAGCCATGCCTCCGGAAGCTCATACTGCAGCTTTACCCCGTTCCAGAAAGCGGTTGATACAATGAGAATCAGCGGCAGGTAATACAAAAACCGCTTCGCCGGGACAACGGATCTGCAAAAACCGTACTTTTCACTCAGGTTATTGTTTCGGATCCAAAAAAACAGGATCAGAGACATCACCATGTGCAGTGCGGCAGTTACAGATTTCATGACGCCGATCGTCTCGGACAGCTGATCCGCAAGGCTGCTCAGGACGACGTAGGCAACGATCCACAGGATCGCAAATGTGATCTCGCTTTTCTTATAGAGTTTTGTCATTTTGTTTTCCTCTCTCTCTCCAATCCTTCGGCAATTGCAGTCAGTGCTTTTCGAATCGTGTCCGGATCATATTTCATTGCATTGTTTGCAATCAAACTGGCATAACCGTGAACAACAGCCACCAGGGGCTCAAAAAAAGCCGCAGCGTCGTTCGGTGTCAGTCCTTCTTCCGCGCTCACCGCAGAAAGAATATCGGTCATTTCAGGAGACCGGATCAGATCTTCCAGTCTGAGCCCGGAAAAACGACCGGACTGAAAAAGAAATCGAAACAGATGCGGCTCGTCTTGGGCAAACCGGATATAGCGCAGACCCATCTCCAGAAGGTCTGCGCCCGCGAGAATGTATTCGCTGTGAAAGGCATCCGCTCTCTGATAGGCCAGGTCTCTCAGCGTATCCAGGTTGGGAAACTGATACATAATAGGCTGTGTTGAGCAGCCGAGAAAGGCAGCAAGATTTCTTGCGGTCAGCGACTCATATCCCTTTTCCCGAATCAGCCGGAATGAACCGTCTATCATAGCTTGTTTCGTAGTAGAAGGTTTCTTTGGCATAACATCAATCTCCAATACTATAACAATTGTTATTATATTCTGCTTCACTTTTTTGTCAATAACAAGAAGTATTTGAGACAAAAAAAGGATTGCTGTTTTTGTTAAAACAGCAATCCTTTTGTGGCGGAGAAGAAGGGATTCGAACCCTTGATACCCTTATGAGGTATACACGATTTCCAATCGTGCGCGCTCGACCAACTACGCGACTTCTCCGTGTGTGTCGAAACAAAATAATATTCTCTTTTGCTCAAAGCCAGCATATTATAGTGCAGAAGCGGTGGAAAGTCAAGAGGGAATTTTCGGGAATTTGAGAGCGCAAGAGACTGCGGCCAACAGCAGGCAAGACGCGGCGGGAGCGGCGGCTCAGCTGACTGAGCCGTGCTGCTCCTGGTACATTTCGCCGACAATAAGCTGGGCACAGCGGACAAAACGCCGGATCACCTTGTCGTTCTGCTGGCGCTTACCGGCGGCGATGCCGAGTTTGCGGAAGGCCGGGGGATCCAGCGGGAGGGCGTTAACCGAGTTGTGAATGTCCTGCATGATGAGCTCCGAGAGCACACTCATGCCCAGGTTATGCTCCACCATCGAGACGATGGCGCTGTCGGAGAGATTGGTATAGCGGATATGCGGCTGCTCCTTGCCGCTGCGGCTCAAAAGCGGGAGAATGTCCATGTCGAAGCCGTCGGATGGCATCAGGAAGTCCTGATGGGCAAAATCCTCCACCGGGAAGCAGCCCAGATGGTCGTCCGTTTCCGGGACAATGGCCAGCAGGGGATCGTCCGCCAGGTGAATGTAGTTCAGGCCCTGGCACAGGGGTTCCTCAAAGCTCACAATGGCGCAGTCGAGCCGGTCATTTTTGAGCTTCTCGTAGATATCCGGAATCCCGCCGACGTCGATGATGACCTCGGTAGCGGGGTCAACCTTTTTGAACGAGGCCAGGATCGCCGGCAGCCAGCTGCTTGCGACGCTGGAATAGGCCCCCAGGCGCAGCGTCGAGCTGCTGCGCTGGCGCAGGCGGGAGGCATCTGCCTCCAGCGCGTCGGCGGCGTCGAGAAACGCCTGCATTCTTGATTTCAGCGCCTGACCGGCGGGGGAGAGACGGACGCCGTTCTTGCTTCGCACCAGAAGGTTCAGGCCCAGCTCTTCCTCCAGCGCGTTCATCATATGGGTCAGCCCCGACTGTGTATATCCGAGCTCTGCGGCGGCAGAGGTCAGGCTGCCTTTTTCAATCGCAAGCAGCAGAGCATGTACCTTTTTGCTGTCCATGGTGATTGATTCGCCTTCCTTATGAAGAAGATTATCCATGAGATTTTCTTATCACATATATAATAATTCAGAGTTTGGAAAAAATCAACATCAATGTTATAATTTGTTCATAATTACACCGGACGAAAAGTTCAGTTCCGTATTCATCGAAGGGAATCCGGCCTCTCCGCGCTTGTGACGCATCGACGCGGCGACCTCCGGGACTTCATCAGTGTTCTGGCTTTTCAATTTTTATTTTATCCGGTGGGAAAGAGGAGAAAAGTATGGACAACAATCGCAGTTCCTGGGGCAGCAACTTAGGCTTCCTGCTTGCTGCCATCGGCTCCGCTGTCGGTCTGGGCAACATCTGGGGCTTCCCGTACAAGATGGGCAAGAGCGGCGGCTTCACGTTCCTGATTGTTTACCTCCTGCTCGCGATCTTCGTCGGTATGATCATCATGGTCTCCGAGCTCGCGGTCGGCCGCAAGACCAAGCTCAGCCCGATTGACGCCTACCAGAAGGTAACCAAGAAGTTCGCATGGATCGGCTGGCTTGCCACCATCGCGCCGTTCCTGATCATGAGCTTCTATACCGTGCTCGGCGGCTACTGCCTGCAGTACATCGCGCTGAACATGACGAAGCTGAGCTTCGGCAATGACGCGGTTGCGATGTCCGGCGGCGAAATCTTCGGCGCGATGCTGACCACTCCGCTCGGCTGCGTGTTCTTCACGATCCTGTTCATCGTGATCTGCATGGTCATCGTGCAGGGCGGCGTCTCCGGCGGTATTGAGAAGTTCAACAAAGTCGGTATGCCGGCGCTGTTCGTGATGCTGCTGATCATCATCGTACGTTCCCTGACCCTTCCCAATGCCTCTGAAGGCCTGAAGTTCATGTTTGTCCCCGGCTATGCGGTGAAGGCCGGATTCATTGAATCCTCACCGAACCTGATTACCGTTCTCGGTACGGCCGGCGGCCAGATGTTCTTCTCCCTGTCCCTGGCCATGGGCGCCATCCTGACCTACGGCTCCTACCTCAGCAAGGAAGAGAACCTGGTTAAGAACTCCGTCATCATCGTGGCTTCCGATACGCTCATCGCGCTGATGGCCGGTATCGCCGTTATCCCCGCGGCTGTCGCCAACGGAATTGCCAACGGCACTCCGGTCGGCCAGATCAAGCTCAGCGGTCCGAACCTGCTCTTCGTCACCCTGCAGGACGTGTTCTCCAACATGGGCAAGGTCGGTCCTCTCTTCGGCGTCATCTTCTATGTCCTCGTTCTGATCGCGGCCATTTCCTCCGCCATCTCCCTGATGGAGACCATCGCCGCCCACTGGATCGACAAGGATCTTGCCAAGGGCGAGACCGACACCCGTCAGCGCAACGTGCTCATCGTCTCCCTGCTCATCCTCATCGAGGCGGTTGTCGTCGCGGCCGACGGCCTGGGCTCCAACTTCAGCCCGGCCAGCCTCCTCGGCATCAGTGCTCCTCCGGTGTTCCTGGATTGCTTCCTCGACTTCATGGACTGCTGGTCTGAAGGCATCGCGATGCCTCTCGGCGCCATGCTGATGGCGCTGATGATCGGCTGGGAGAAGGGACCGGGCCTGGTTCTGGACGAAGTCGCCCACGGCGACCCGTCTGCGGGCTTCAAAGCCTTCTACCGGATCTGCGTGAGGTTTGTCGTTCCCATCGTGATGGCCTTCGTTCTGGCCGGCCAGATGATGGACTTCTTCGGCGGCAGCCAGGCGATCTGGTACATCGTTGCGGTTGCACTGCTGGTGATCTTCTGGGTCATCGCCGCAAGCGGAGAAAAGAAAACAGAGTAAACCTTTCAAGATGCGTCATATAATCCCTTGAGAGGGCGCCCGCGGTCTTCGGACCGCGGGCGTATTTTTTGCGCGGAATCGGCCAATTCCGCGTATTTCACCCCAAAGGGACAGAAAGAAATCCGGAGGATGGAAGGGTATGCAGGCTGCAGAAGTCAAAATCAAAGGAATTGTACAGGGGGTGGGCTTTCGGCCGTTCATCCACCGCCTGGTGCGTGAACGAGGGCTGAAAGGCACGATCCGGAACACCTCCTCCGGGGTGACCATGGAGCTGGAAGGGGAGGAGGCGTCCATCCGACGCTTCCTTGCCGATCTGCCGACCGAGGCGCCGCCGCTTGCGGTGATTGAATCCATTACAAGCCGGGAGATTCCGTGGAAAGGCTTCAAAGCCTTTACCATCATCGGCAGTGAGCGGCAGAATGAGCGAAACACCCTCATCTCGCCGGATATCTCAATCTGCCCGGACTGCCTTCGAGAACTCAAGGATCCGGCCGACCGGCGGTATCGCTATCCCTTTATCAACTGTACCAACTGCGGTCCGCGCTTCACGATCATCGAGGACGTGCCCTATGACCGGCCGAAGACCTCCATGAAGGCCTTCCCGATGTGCCCGGACTGCGAGAGAGAGTATCACGACATTGAAAACCGCCGCTATCACGCCCAGCCGGACTGCTGTCCGGTGTGCGGACCGGAGGTCACGTATCTGGACGCGGCGGGCTGCACCGTTCCGGGCGATGCCCTCGAGCTTGCGAGAAACGCACTGAAAGCCGGAAAAACCGTTGCGGTGAAAGGCCTCGGCGGCTTTCATCTGGCCTGCCGCTGTGACGAGCCCTCCATCGCCGCGGAGCTGCGGCGGAGAAAGCAGCGCGACGAAAAGCCCTTTGCCGTCATGTGCCGCGATGCGGAGGCGGCGCGGAAGATCTGCGAGGTCTCCGACGCGGAGGAGAAAATCCTCACCGGCGCCCGCAGACCGATTGTCCTGCTGCAAAAACGAAGCAAGGGATACGACCATCTCAGCGAGAACGGATACATCGGCGTGATGCTGCCATATACGCCCTTGCATGTGCTGCTGTTCGGGGATGACATCGACATGCTCATCATGACCAGCGCCAATCTCTCCGATACCCCGATCCAGAAGGACAACGAAGAGGCGGTGGAAGCGCTGCGGGGCATTGCGGACGGTTTCCTGCTGCATAACCGCGTGATCCAGACCCGCTGCGACGACTCGCTCTGCTGGGTTCTGGACGGACATGAATACTTTGCAAGGCGCTCCCGCGGCTATGTGCCCCAGCCTGTGACGGTACCGCAGCTGGAGAGGCATCTTCTTGCCTGCGGCGCGGAACAGAAGGCCAGCTTCTGTGCGGCCAAGGGCGAGCACGCCTTCCTCAGCCAGCATATCGGGGACCTCAAAAACCTCGAAACCCTGGAACACTATGAAAAGCAGATCCGCCACTTTGAGCGCCTGTTTGACATTCACCCGGAGCTACTTGTCTGCGACCTGCATCCTGACTACCTCTCCACCCGCTATGCCCAGGAGCGGGCGGAACGGGAACAGATCCCGCTCCGGCAGGTGCAGCACCACCACGCGCACATGGCCGCCTGCATGGCAGACAACGGACTGACCGGCCCCTGCATCGGGCTGATCTGGGACGGGACCGGCCTCGGCACCGACGGGACCAGCTGGGGAGCGGAATGCCTGGTCGGAGATTACACGGGGTTTCGGCGGCTCGGAAGCATCCTGCCCATCCCGCTCATCGGCGGCGACCGGGCCGTGAAGGAACCGTACCGGGTGGCCTTCGCCCTGCTGAAGGCCGCGGGCTGGGAGACGGACGGAATCCGGGACGCCGTGCGGCTGGAAAAACAGCTGAAGGCCGGACTGAACTGCCCGCGCTCCTCCGGAATGGGGCGGCTCTTCGACGGTGCGGCCGCGATCCTCGGGACCAAGGAGCTCTGCAACTATGAAGGGCAGGCCGCGATCCTGCTGGAAGCGGCGGCGGGAGAGAGCGGAGAACACTTCCCGGTCTGCTTTGTACCGGATGAAAATGACACAGAGCTGCTGCGCTTCGACTGGCGGCCGATGATCCGGGCGCTCGCAGCGGAGCGGCAGGCCGGAGCCGCTGTGCCGGTCCTAGCGGCGAAGTTCATGAACACCTTGATCGAAATGGCGGCCGAACAGGCGGCCGATGCGGCAGAAAAAACGGGAATCCGGCAGGTCGTGCTCTCGGGCGGGAGCTTTCAGAACCAGTATGTGATGCAGCGCCTTCCGAACCGGCTGCATGCACGAGGCCTGGAGGTGTATCACCACAGGCGGGTCTCCTGCAATGACGAGGGCCTGAGCCTCGGCCAGTTGATGATCGGGAACGCAGGAAAGGGGTAAACGAAAAGACAACATAGACCCCGCCGGACAGTGGAGAATCAGGAAAAGAGCCCGCAGCCGTAATCATCGACCCGGCGGCGGGCTTCTGCGTCAGACTGCGGAACTATTTGCAACGAAAAAGCGAGTTGTAATGAAAAAACATTCGATCGCTCAAACTTTTTGAAAAGTTAGTTTAGGAAAATTCAAGGATTCAAAGCGAAAGCTATTGATAAAAAAGGGAAAAAGGTATATATTATTCCATGTATGTACTGACGACTATCTGACGATTTACATAATATCGTAATATCTGAAAAGAGTATGGAATCATGTGTCTGGCAGTCCCTTTGAAACTGGTAGAAATCAACGGAAAAGATGCGGTCGGGGAAGCCCTCGGCATGCGCCGTGCGGTCCGGGTGGACTT
>CADAPN010000074.1 GCA_902789835.1 Oscillospiraceae bacterium | reverse complement strand
AGTCCGGAACAGTCTGGTGCAGAAGCTCTCCGGTGGTCAGAAGAAGCGCCTTTCCATCGCGATGGAGCTGATCTCCAATCCCTCGCTTTTCATTCTGGACGAGCCGGATTCCGGCCTGGACGGCGTTATGGCCCGGGAGCTTATGCAGCAGCTGCGCAAAACGGCCGATACAGGCAAAATTGTCATCGTTATCACCCATACACCCGACCGCGTAATCGAGTTTTTTGACGATGTGATTGTCCTGGCAAAGGATTCGACCCGGACGGGGCGGCTGGCCTTTTACGGCAGCATCCGGGAGGCACGGGAATTCTTCGGCTGTGAGAAAATGGAGGAGATTGTGAAACTCGTCAACCGTCCGGAAGAGGGCGGCGCGGGATTGGCGGATACATTTATCACAAAGTATATGGAGGTGCAGCATGCCTGAGGAGCAAAAACAAAATCCCTTCCGGCGGATCAAAATGCGCTATCGCGGCAGATACAGCCAGATCCAGATCTACCTCGGAAAACTGCTGCGCATGTTCCTGTACCAGAGCGACTGGAAGGTGCTGCCGATGTCGGCCATGGTGGCGGGGCTCGTGGGCCTGGTGATTCGAAGACGTTTCTTCGCGACCATGGAGGGGACGCTCATGAGCGCGCTGGCGGTCACCTGCCTCTGCCTTTGGAACGGCTGCTTCAATTCCATCCAGGTAATCTGCCGGGAACGCGATGTGATCAAACGGGAACACCGGTCCGGTATGCATATCAGCTCCTATATTGCCGCGCACATGATTTATCAGGCTTTGCTCTGCCTGCTGCAGACCGGCATCACCCTCTATGTGATGCGGGCGGTTGGAGTCCACTATCCGACAGAAGGTCTAATCACACGGTTTTTCATCGTGGAATTCAGCATTTCGCTCTTTCTGATTACCTATGCGGCGGATATGATGTCGCTTTGGATCTCCGCGCTCAGCCATACGACCACCGCGGCCATGACCATTATGCCGGTGGTCCTGATCGTGCAGCTGGTATTCTCCGGAGGAATGATGAGCCTGCCGGAGCGGGCGGAACCCATTACCGGAGTGATCATCTCAAACTACGGCCTGAAGCTGATTGCCACCCAGGCAAACTATAACGCCCAGCCGCTTGGTTCAGCCTGGGGAACCGTGGAGCGGATGAAGGGCAATGAGATCAAGACGACGGTGACCATGGGCCAGATTCTGGACTATCTGGGTGATCCGGCCAATCCGCAGGCGGAACAGATCCGCTCCGTCGAGCTGACAGATGACAAGAGCCTGCTGGGTGTTGTCACTGTCGGGAATGTAGTGGATACGGTCAATGACAGCGAGGATTCCAAACAGCTTCGCTCCCAGACGATCCCGATCGACACCACCGTGGGAGATGTCATCAAAATGCTGGGAGAACAGGAAGTCCGGGAGTATGTCGAGACCAAGGCGACGGAGAGCGCACGGGTAAGCGCCTATGACTATAACAAGATGAATGTCGCGGGCTACTGGCTGAGTCTGGCTTTCTTTGCACTGGTGTTTGCCGGACTCTCGACGGTCACCCTGGAGATGATTGACCGAGACAAGCGCTGACGCTCTTGACATTCCTATACAGCCTGCTATAATCCCAACAGCATCTGAAATAGACAGACTTGAGAGGAATCTGAGGGTATGCAGAGGTATATAGGGGATCGGAATTTCTATCGGAGGGTATTTGCCATTCTGATGCCGATCCTGATCCAGAATGTCATCACGAACTTCGTCTCCATGCTGGACAACATCATGGTCGGTCAGGTTGGAACGGAGCCGATGAGCGGTGTCGCGATTGTGAACCAGCTTATCTTCGTCTTCAATCTCTGTGCGTTGGGCGGGTTGTCCGGGGCCGGAATTTTGACGGCGCAGTTCTACGGCAAAGGAGATCAGGAGGGAATCCGGCAGTCCGTCCGGGTCAAACTGCTGATCGGTCTGTCCATTCTGGCGGTGTTCGGAGCGGTGCTGAATGTCTCGGGCGACAACTTCATTCGGCTGTTCCTGCACGAGGGGGAGAGCGGGCTGGATCTGGAAGCGACGATGCGCTATGCACAGAGCTACCTGGATGTCATGCTGCTGCAGCTGCTTCCCTTTGTGATTACCACCATGTATGCCAGCACCCTGCGGGAAACCGGAGAGACCGTCCTGCCGATGAAGGCCGGACTGATCGCGGTGGGGGTCAACCTGGTATTCAACTATATCCTTATCTTCGGCAAGTTCGGCGCACCGGCACTGGGCGTCGTGGGAGCCGCCGCGGCAACGGTGCTTGCGAGAGTTGTAGAGATGTGCATTGTGGTGATCTGGACTCACCGGCATACAGAACGCAATCCTTACGTGATCGGTCTGTACCGGAGCCTGAGGGTTCCGAAGCGGGTCCTGTATCAGGTGATCCGGCTGGGGCTGCCCTTGATGATCAACGAGTTGCTCTGGTCCGGCGGCATGACGGTACTGAATCAGTGTTATTCCATGCGCGGACTCGAGGTAGTCTCCGCCATGAACATCTATACGACCATCTCCAACCTTTTCTTCAGTGCCTTCATCTCCACCGGGAATGCCACCGCCATCATGGTGGGACAGCTGCTGGGCGCGGGTGAATTGGAGCGGGCGGTGGACGAGGACCGAGAGCTGATCGCGTTTGCTTTTGCACTGAGCATTGTCCTCAGCGCCATGATGGCGGCGACAGCCCCTTTCTTCCCACTGATCTACAACACCATCCCCTATGTCCGGGAGCTCGCGACAAAGATCCTGCTGATCTCGTCGCTGATGATGCCCCTGCACGCCTTTGCAAACTCCTGCTATTTTACCCTGCGCTCCGGAGGCAAGACGTTCATTACCTTCATTTTCGACAGCGGTTCGCTGTGGCTGATCAGTGTCCCGATGGCCTTTGTCATTGCACACTATACGCGAATTGCGATCATTCCATTCTTTACGATTGTGGAGGGACTGAACCTCATCAAGTGCGTGATCGGCTATGTCATGGTAAAACAGCGACACTGGGTTGTGAACCTGGTGGAGGGCAAAGCATAACAAAGAAAATACGAATAAAGAAAAGCACAGAAGCGGCAGGACCAAAGCGGTCTGCAGGTTCTGTGCTTTTTGGTTTTCAGATGAATACCGGAAACTACTGCAGATGGGCATCTTCGGCTTTTGACGGAATGGCGGTTGCAAACCAGAGCATGTCACTGACATTGCGCTCCATTCCGAAGTCGATGTAGTTGTAAGGCTCACCGCGGAAGACCAATTCACCGGTCTGGCCGCCGTCAAGACAATAGGCTGTCTGAACGGGCTTCTCGGCAAAGTGCTGGGCAAATTGCGTGACATTCCAGCGTGCCTCGTGGCTGCCGTGGTTCAGAGACATATAGAGATAGTGGAGCGGCGCGATCTGGCCGATTCCGGCACGGGAGTAGCCCATCCCAACCTCACCCACCGGATACCAGCCGCAGGGAATGGCTTCCCCGTTTTCTACGAGAACAGGGCCGAAGGCCACGGAGAAGAGAATGTCGTTGTCGCGCATGAAGTTTCGGATGCTCTCGGGCGTGTTCTCCGCGCCCAGCCGCTGATACAGGAAATCCCCGGAGGCAGTCACAAAGAGCGTATCCACGCAATTGTAGAGAGAATAGCCCTCGGCGTAGTAATCGGTGTTGAAGCGGTAGAGCTCGCGGTTCCAGGCCAGGATACCAAAGTTGCGGTGACGGTAATAATCCGCGTTCATCGCGACGACGGCGTTGGCCTCGTCAGCCATGACCGTGGCGAAGTACTCGTGGTCCGAGCCGAAGGTGTCGTCGGCAAGCTTCCTTCGAAACTGGGAGGCGTCGGCGATTTTGATTTCGGCAAAGCTGCAGCTCTTTCCGTCGATCTCTTCTTTCCAGAGAATCGCCAGGATGGAATCGTCAAGATAATACTCAATATCCCGGGCGTAAAGACCGCGGTAGAAGTTGGCATTTGGGTCAAAGGCGACCGGCTCATCCGCGGCCAGCAGACCGGAGGCTCTGGCCTGCTGAATGACATCGAGAATCTCTGCCGCGCTGTCCAGACTGACGGTTCCGTAGCAGGCGGGATTGGGCTCGGGACCTGAGACCGCATCCTCGGGGAGCGGCGTGAAACTCTGCGCTGCGGCAGAAGCTGGCAGAAGCAGCAGAATGAGGCACAGTATCAGCGCGAGACTTGCTCTGCGGCAGGGGTTTCGTGTCATAAGCGGGATCAACCTTCCTTTCATCGTGCTCTTTTCAGCGGTGAAGCGCAGCGGGGATGAACGGTCCGGAAACAGGGGCAGCTCCTTCCCGAAAAGACTGACCGGCAGCATCAGAAACAGATCAGAACAATGATGCGCGAAGAGTAGTATTCAGGAGAGAACAGGGAGGGGACGCACATACAGGGTCGGGATCTCGCCGTCGGGGACGGAAAAAAGATCAGAAGAGGCGGCGAGACTGGAAAACACGGATGCGGCGGACTGGCCGGCGGCGAGACCGCGGACCGTGGCGAGCACCGCCTCCGCAAAGCCGGCTGTGTTCCGGTCAACGGTCCCGGTCATCTGGCCGAGGCTGACAGCCATGCGTGCGGCCGGTGTCGCGCCGATTCCAAAGAGGGGAATGGTCACGGAGACCCCGTCTCCGAGATTGCAGCGGGCAGCCTGCAGCGCGGTGAGGGCACCGAGGGCCATATCATCGTTGTTTGCGGCGATGAGCTCGATCATGTTTCCATTGGCATAGTTATAGAATTCAAGATCGGAACGGATCAGCGCGGTTCCGGCGTCGGAGGACCAGGCACCGGCCGGATCTGCCTGAAAGCCAAGGGTGTCCTCTTCATCGAGATATACGAGGGATCGGTATCCCTCGCCTGCGAGAGCGGCATTGGCAGAGTCCAGGGAACGCTGCGTAAGGGTCAGGGCAGAGGAATCATTCCGGTCTCCCGTGAGGAAGGTATAGCGGATCTGACCGTCCTGATTGAGATCGGTGACGCTGAAGTGGGCGGTCAGGTAGTCGCCGATCATTTTGCCCTGTATGGAGCCCAGTTCGGCCGGACTGGTGCAGATTAATCCGACATTGCCGGGCTGCGCGGAGAGCAGATCTTCAAACAGAGTGCTGTCCGGCATACGATCGAAAAAGACAACCGGGATTCCGGCCGCCAGCTCCAGAATCTCGCTTGCCTCGTCCGCGCTGCGGTTGTCCACAAGCTGTACCGCAAGCAGGTTCCAACCGCCGGAGACGGCATCCCGGATCTGATCCAGCTGGCGGTAGCGGTCATTTTCGGCATCGAATTCACGGAAGGGTAAGCCGGAAGCTTCCAGAACAGGGCCGAACTGCTCCCGAAAAGAGAACACCTGGGCATCCGCCATGGCATACCAGAAGACAGCGAGCTTCGGATCATCAATCACCGTGGGGTCTGACCGTGATTCCGCCGGCTTGGAAGAGCTTCCTTCGGCTTCGGCAGTATCATCGGCGGCAGGCGCGGGAATGGCGAAGTCTGACGGGTTAAAGACCGCGGCAGGAGAGGGAGGGACTGAGACCGGGGCGGGATCCGGGGAAACATGCTGCAGAGGGAACACACAGCCGCAGAGCAAAGCAAGACTCAGGCACAGAAGCAGGAAGACAGGAGCTTTTTTCATGATCAGAATCCTCCACAAAACAAGCAGACTGTCTCCCAAAGACAGCCTGCTTGACTCAGCGTTCGTTCAGATATGCGATCTCGTAAATTGCAGTGGTGCAGAGCTTGTCCTCGTCGGTATAGCACTCTACCTGCAAGACACAGACCCGGTTCCCCTTGCGGATCACATGGGCTTCGGCACGCAGCACCTCTCCGACACCGGGGCGCAGATAGTGGAGATTACAGTTCTGCGTGACGATATAACGGTGCCAGCGGTCAGCCTGCAGTGCCATCATCCCGGCTGCGACGTCGGTGAGCGTGGCAATCAGGCCTCCGTGGGCGATGCCGGAGGGGTTCAGAAGCTCCGGACGGAGACGGCAGCTGATGACGCATTTTTCATCGGCAATCTCCGTGAACTCGAGTCCGCAGTAGCTGGTAAAACCTTTCAGACGGCTGTTGATGACATCGGAGAATTGCTTCTCTTCCATAGATTCCTCCTTAGCCGTTGTGGTCGTAATAGGTGTCCATTGCGGGACCGCCGTTCGGCAGCAGCGGATTCAGCATCTCTTCCGCCACCATGGTGCCGGCCATGTCATAGATCCGGCGGTAGGTCAGCGTGCGCATCCCCTCGCCCTGCTCGTCAACAAAGTAGTATTTCTCATGCTCCAGCTTGATCTTATAGCCGGGGCGATCCGGATCGGCCGGTTCAATCACACGGTCATAGGGATACTCCCAGCCCCAGGAGTTGTCAAACTCAACGGGCATGTAGTCGTCATCTTCCAGCGTGCCCCAGATCTCAAAGGTGAGGTCGCGGACGTAGTTGTCCTCGTCCACTTCGGAGTAGGCGACAATCTTGATGGGATAGGCGCGGTTGTTCCGGAACTTAAGGTCCATGATGTTTCCGCCGTCCGGGATCGTGACGGTGGCGTCGGTTCCGAGCTGCATGTAATGAACCGG
The DNA here is from genome assembly GCA_902789835.1 of Oscillospiraceae bacterium. Next base: position 2,411 of record CADAPN010000074.1, on the reverse strand, counting down.
GAAGTAGTGATTGGTGCGTTCAACGGTTTCCAGAAAAGCGAAAAGGGTCGCGGCGTAGAGGGTACTGGAGACCTGGCAGGCACCGCCGCCGACCTCGTCCTTTACATCGCCGTCCACATAGGCAGGAGCGGGTAGGAAGCCGCCTTCGAGTGTGCGCTCTCCAACCACTTCGTTGTAGGAGAACAGGTCTCCGGGATACATGATGGTCCCGTCAATTTTGGAGCTGGCCAGTTCAACATTGCTGATACGGTTGGAGGTGGAGTTCCAGTAACTGGTGGTGCAGGCGCCAAGCAGATCACGGAAAAGAGAGCTCTTCAGCTGCTCTCCGGTGACAGAAGGCCATGTGACCGACATCGGGATACGTACCTCGCCTGCCGGCTCTGCGGCAGCCCAGAGCTGCTGAGCCTGGTCTACGTCAAAATTGCAGCCGACAATCTCGTCGATCACTTCAAAACGGCCGTCATCCGTGAAAGCCGCGTCCCGCGGCTCCTGGTGCAGAGCGGTGTAGATTGCCTGAAAGTCCGGGCAGAGAAGCCCGCCGATCAGCTGGGAAAAGTTCAGAGAAGTTTCACCGTTTTGCAGAGCGGAGACAATGGCGGCCTCCAGAGCTTCTTCATCCAGCTTAAGCTGGCCCCAGCCCTTGCGCAGAATGAGCTGCTCTTCCTCATAGGCCGGAACATACTCGGCATCACCCAGGAGGGCTTCAATCTCCGCACGGTTCTGCGCAATGCAGGAACGGATATAATCAAGGTCCGCAGTCTGCGTGTTCATCGGCAGAGGGGTGGAGTGGAACCGGCCTTTGATCCATGTGGCAAAGTTTTCAAACATGTTCCCATCACGGCCGTAGGCATAGGCCAGCTCGGCGACCTGCGCGGATGTGGAGGCCAGCCCCGCCTGGGCAGGGTCGACGGAAAAGCTCAGCCCGCCGACGGTCGTTACCTCCAGCGGTGTGGTAAGATGCTCGGCCCAGCCCGCCGCATCCAGAGCGGCCGTCGTCTGCTCCTTTGTCAGTCCGCCCACGGGAACGGTCCCGACCGTGAGGCCGGGGAAGTTTGTATCCAGCTGGGCGACGTAGATAGAGCCGGCCAATCCTCCGCCCAGAATCAGAATCAGAAGAATCAGAATGACAGTCAGGACGACCATGAATTTTTTCATAAATATCACCCGTTAAGGAAATCAGAATAAGGCATTCTACCATGTTTCATGAGATGGTGCAAGAGGAGAAAAGAGACGCATCATGTACTTCACTTCTTGACAAAGAGAAGCCTTGACGGTATGATGAGATCAGTTCTTGAAGATCTGCTCCGGCCTGACCGGTGCCGGATGATCTTCGGACCGCCGTGGTTGGGCAGATGAAAGAGAGGAGAGAAAGCCATGAGCAGAGATTTTGACGATCTGGATTTTGATCTGGACGATGAGGACCTTCCCCTGGTTGAGATCGAATTTGACGACGAAGAAGACGGAAAATCGGGAAAGGTCGGCACGGTCCTGAAAGTGCTGCTCATTATCCTTATTGTGGGAGCCCTTCTGGCAGCGGGCTTCTTTGTCGTGCGTTATGTGCTTGGACAGCAGGCTTCGGAGATCGAGATCACCTCGACGGTGACGCCGGAACCGACGGAAGTACCCTCGGTATCGTCCATCGAGACGACCGGCCCGGCCGACACGGATGCTTCCGAAGCAGAACAGGCTCAGCCCGGAGAGGCTGCGACAGACGGCGATACGGCCGATACGGTGATTGAGACACCTGTTCCGACTCCTGCCCCTGCCCCGAAGACCATCCCGGAGCAGTATGTGATCCCGGGGATCGATCCGAATGATCTCACCGCGGTCCGTGACTATATTCAGAGTGAACTGAACACCATGGCGGCGGATGTGAACTATCCGAATGTCGACGAATACACCGTCAATGAGGACTGCACCGTGTTTACAGCAGTCTGTACGTCGCTCAACGAAAGCGCGGCGGAACGCGGCGCGACGGAAAAGATTTATGAATTCGGCAGGATGTACGCGGCCTACGCCGGGACAACGGTCGACAACATCCATATCGATTACAGGAACCATATGGGAGACCTGCTCTGGACCAGAGATTCAAATAAATAAACAGCAACGAGTGAAACAGGGACATCCGCCTCAAGACCGAGGCGGATGTCCCTGACTTTTGAGAGCGGATCCCATTGCCTTCCCGCCAGATATGAATACAGCCTCTCCCCGCTTTTGCAGGGGAGAGGCTGTATTGCCGGATTGCCTCAGAGGGCAGATACCGTTATCACATAATGGGGATCTTGATCTTCAGGTCGGTCAGCGGCCAGGAAGAGCAGGCGTGGAACCAGCCCATCTCCTTGTCCATACGGCGGCGTCCGTCGCCGATGGGGGAGACAAAGATTTCGCCCTCCAGCAGGTGGCTGCGGCAG
>CADAPN010000073.1 GCA_902789835.1 Oscillospiraceae bacterium | reverse complement strand
GCCGGGTTCACACGGAAGCCCTTTGCCGCGGCGCTGATGGATTTCTGCTCCGCCGGGGTGTAGGCGCGAAGAGCGTGCTGGACCCGGTTGGAGAGCTGGGCCAGGACCTCGTTGGGAATATCCGAGGGGCTCTGGGTGACGAAATAGATGCCGACACCCTTCGAGCGGATCAGCTTTACGATCTGGGTGATCTTCTGCACCAGGGCCTTGGGGCAGTCGGAGAAGAGCAGATGTGCCTCATCAAAGAAGAAGATCATGCGGGGCTTGTCGAGATCGCCGACTTCGGGCAGCTTTTCGTACAGGTCCGTCATCATCCAGAGCAGGAAGGTCGCATACACTGTCGGGCTCTGAATCAGGCGCTTGGAAGAGAGAATGTTGATGTATCCCCGGCCTTCCTTGCCGGTACGCATCCAGTCACGGATATCGAGCTCCGGCTCGCCGAAGAACTGTTCCCCGCCCTCTTCTTCAAAGGCAAGAAGCGCGCGCTGAATGGCGCCGACGCTGGCGGCGGAGACATTGCCGTACATGGTGGTGAACTCGGCGCGGTTGTCCCCGACAAACTGAAGCATCGCACGAAGGTCCTTCAGATCCAGAAGGAGCAGGCCGTGGTCGTCCGCCACGCGGAAGACGATGTTCAGCACGCCGGTCTGAATCTCCGTCAGGCCGAGAAGACGCGCAAAAAGCGTCGGACCCATTGAGGAGACGGTCACGCGGACCGGATGGCCGGTCTCGCCGAAGATATCCCAGAAGCGGGTCGGGAAAGCACGGTACTCAAAGTCTTCTTCCAGGCCGAAGCGGGCAATCCGCTCCCGCATATTCTCGGAATCCACACCGGGCATGCACATGCCGGAAAGGTCCCCCTTGACGTCTGCGAGGAACACGGGCACGCCCATCTCGGAGAAGGACTCGGCCATGACTTTCATGGTGACGGTCTTGCCGGTACCGGTCGCGCCGGCGATCAGGCCGTGGCGGTTGGCCATGCCGGGCAGCAGGTAGAGTTCTTTGTCCTCTGTTTTCGCAAGATATATTTTGCCGTCTCTGTACATATTCAAATCTCCCATCTGCCGCAGTTTATTTTTCTTAACGATATCATTACCCGGATATTCCCCCGCCGGAGAGGTGGGAAATATCCTCAGGCGGTATATGATACCTTTAAGAAGTATAAATCTATGGGGGATGCCGCGGCTGCATCCCTATATTCTGTGGTTCTTACTATATCACAGGTTTTACAACAAAACAACGAAAAAATTCATTTTCACTCCGTTGCCGACAGAAATAAACTGTGCTATACTAAAATTGACGATGACAAGTAATATCCCCGCCTCCGGCGGGGATATTACAGATCATTATAGCAGATTATTATCGTTTCATTTTCATTGCCCGGCGAAATGAATTGTGATATACTGAATCTATTACCGATTTGCAGAATTCGAGTGTGGAACAATGGTTTTTTACTTTTCCGGAACCGGCAACAGCCGTTATGTTGCCCAGCATCTTTCAGAGCAGCTCGGTGATGAGCTTGTTTCCATGAACCGCCTGATCCGCCAGCGCAGGCTGGATCCGTACACCGCGCAGTACGCCTTTACTTCCGAGGTCCCCTTCGTGGTCGTCTGCCCCACCTACTGCTGGCATGTGCCGAAGGTGGTGGAGGAGTTTCTCCTCGACAGCCGCTTTCTCGGCAGCCGGGAGATGTATTTTCTTCTGACCTGCGGCTCCGGCACCGGCCAGGCCGCCGCCCACGCGGAAAAGATCTGCGGGGAGCTCTCCCTGGAGTTCATGGGCCTTACGTCGATTCTGATGCCCGAAAACTACATCACGCTGTTTCATGCGCCGGAAGCGGACGAGGCCGTCGGCATCATCCGCGCCTCCCGCGCGCAGGTGGAAAACATCGCCAAGCAGATTCTGATCCGCCACACGGTGAAGGACAGCTATTCCGGCCCGGCCATGCCGGAGCTTCTGTACCGCCTGTTCTACAAAGTGTTCGTGACGGACAAAAAATTCCGCGTCAAGGACAGCTGTATCGGCTGCAGCGCCTGTGCCAAGCTCTGTCCCCTGGCGAACATCCGCATGCAGGACGGAAAACCCGTCTGGCAGGGCAGCTGTACCCAGTGCCAGTCCTGTATCGCCGTCTGTCCGGTGGATGCCATTGAGTTCGGACACCGTGCCAAAGGAAAGCGGCGGTACTACCTGTTTGCAGACGGAAGGCAGAAGTTCCCGAAGGAGGCGAAACAGTGAAACAGCGCGTTATATCGGCGGTGATCCTTCTCACGATCGCCCTCACCTGTATCTTTGCTTCGTTTGTAACGCGGGTTCTCTTCTTCGCGGTGGCGGGGATTCTGTGTGCCTATGAATACAGCCGCGGTCTGGAGAAGATCAACGTCTACTGCGCGGCCTGGGTCATGTATGTCTACATTGCGGTCCAGGCCGTGCTTGCCCTGACGCATTGCGGCGCCATCAGCTATATCGCCTGCTTTACCGGCGGCATTTATCTTGCCATGTTCTCCGGCATCGTACACCGGAAGGTCTCGGGGCAGGGTGCAATCTACACCGTGGCGGGACTTGCCTATCCGGGCGTGATCTACGGCGTCATGATGATGATCAGCGTCGGCTCCATCTGGACCGAGTCCCTGATTCTCGGCGCGATCTCCTGCTGGGCCTGCGACAGCTTTGCCCTCTTCGGCGGCATTCGCTTCGGCAAACATAAGCTTGCGCCGAATGTCAGCCCGAACAAATCGATTGAAGGAAGCGTCTGCGGCGCGCTGGCCTCGATGGTGGCGGGCTTTTTGATCTGGCTTCTGTTGGTCTTCCCGCATCTGTCTCTGCCGGTCTGCCTGCTGACGGCGCTGGTCTCCTCCTCCATGGGGCAGATCGGTGACCTTGCCGAGTCGATGATCAAGCGGATGCTGGGCCTCAAGGACTTCAGCAACCTGATCCCCGGCCACGGCGGCATGTTCGACCGGACAGACAGCCTGATGTTTGCCATCCCGACCGCGTATCTCTGCCTGCACATCGCCGGAATCGGCGTGTGATACTCCTTCGCAAAGTACAGTGTCTGAATCACTCCCCGCATCCGGCGGGGAGTGATTCATATCGCGGCAACTGCGGCAGATATTCATTGCAAGGGAACGAAAGAATAAAATTGAGCAGCCCACCCCGAAAATGGGGCGGGCTGCTTCGGTTTTTATGAAGCGTAGTGGTGCGCGTCCTGCAGGACCATTTCCTTGACTTTCAGGAGACGGACCTTGGTGGCGTTTTCGTTCTCCTCCAGCTTCATGGTGATGTACTTGATGTTCTGTTCCAGCTCGGGGATCATGACGTACTCCAGCGCGTTCACGCGTCTGCGGGTCTTTTCGATCTCCTCGGCCAGCAGCTGCATGGTCTTTTCAACCTGGGCAAGCTGCAGCATGTCCTCGAAGACCTTTGCCATTTTTTCCAGCGCGTCGTCGAGTTCGCCCGAAGTCTGGGCAAAGCCGTAGGGATAGATCTCAGACGGGTCGTTGTTTTTTGTGGTGAAGCTGTAAACCGGGACATTGACGGACATGATGTTCTTGAACTTCATGTCCAGCTCCACGCTCTGACGCGGATAGAGCAGCGCCTGCTCCAGCATCTCCGGCGACATGATGGCGCTTGCAACCTGGAGGGATGCAAACGCACCCGTAAGGCCGGTCTCGACGCGATCGCGGAGGACCTTGTTCTCCTTCACCACGTCCATGAACTGACGCATCAGCTCGTCGCGTTTATCCTTCAGCAGCTTGTGGCCGCGTCTGGCCGTTTTGAGGCGTCCCTTCAGCTGGTTCAGGACCATTCTGGTGGGTGTTACGGCAGTACCTGCCAAATCAAATCACCTCCTGTTTTTCACTCAGCCCGGATCAGGGGGCTTATTTCTCGGGCAGATACTTTTCGATGAACTCGGGCTTGATACGCTTGAGTTCACGCTTCGGCAGGATGCTCAGCAGCTCCCAGCCGATGTTCAGCGTCTCCTCGATGCTGCGGTTGGTGGTGTTGCCCTGGCTGACATAGCGCTTTTCAAACTCATCGGCGAACTTGGCAAAGAGCTTGTCGTCGTCCGAGAGCGCCGCTTCGCCCAGGATCGTCATAAGTTCCTTGGCGTCCTTGCCGCGGGAGTACGCGGCGAAGAGCTGGTTCATGGTGCCGGCATGGTCCTCACGGGTCTTGCCGACGCCGATGCCCTTGTCCTTCAGACGGCTCAGGGACGGAAGCACATCCACGGGAGGCACGATGCCCTTGCGGTGCAGTTCACGGGAAAGGATGATCTGGCCTTCGGTGATGTAACCGGTCAGGTCGGGGATCGGGTGGGTCTTGTCGTCTTCCGGCATGGTCAGGATCGGGATCATGGTGATGGAGCCCTTCTTTCCCTGCCGGCGGCCGGCGCGCTCATAAAGCGTGGCCAGGTCGGTGTAGAGGTAGCCGGGATAGCCGCGGCGTCCGGGAACTTCCTTCTTGGCGGCGGAGATCTCACGGAGCGCTTCGGCGTAGTTGGTGATGTCGGTCAGGATGACCAGGACCTGCATTCCCTTGTCGAAGGCAAGGTACTCCGCGGCGGTCAGGGCCATACGCGGGGTGGAAATACGCTCGACCGCGGGGTCGTTGGCAAGGTTGGAGAAGACGACGGTACGGTCAATGGCGCCGGTGCGGCGGAAGTCATTGATGAAGTACTCGGACTCTTCAAAGGTGATTCCGATGGCGGCAAACACGACGGCGAAGGTCTCGTCGTCACCGAGAACACGGGCCTGACGCGCGATCTGCGCGGCGAGGGCCGCGTGCGGAAGGCCGGAGCCGGAGAAGATCGGAAGCTTCTGGCCGCGGACCAGGGTGTTCAGGCCATCGATGGTGGAGACACCGGTCTGGATGAACTCCGCGGGATAGGCGCGGGCGGCGGGGTTCATCGGCAGGCCGTTGATGTCGCGGTGGTCTTCGGCCAGAATCGCGGGGCCGCCGTCGATGGGATTGCCCATGCCGTTGAAGACACGGCCCAGCATATCGCCGGAGACGGCAAGCTGCTGCGGGTGGCCGAGGAAGCGGACCTTCGATGCGGCCAGGTTGATGCCCTGGGCGGCTTCAAAGAGCTGGACAACCGCGCGGTCGCCTTCAACCTCAAGAACCTTGCAGCGGCGGATTTCGCCGTTGGGGAGCTCGATCTCGCCCAGTTCGTCATAGGTGACGCCCTCGACATGCTCGACGATCATCAGAGGGCTCGCGATTTCTTTAATGGTTTTGTATTCTTTGATCATGCGTCCTCACCCCCTGCGATTACTTCTTCAATCTCTGCTTTCATCTGCTTCTCGATCTCGTCATAGACCTCGGTAAAGGCATTGGGATCGGCCATCTTGGCACGTCCGATCTTTTCGCGGGCGTCGATGGCAAAGAGGCCGTTCATGTCCGCGCCCTTGGCCAGGGCATCGCGGCAGAACACGTCATACTTCAGCACCATATCCAGCAGGCGGAACTGCTTGAGATAGGAGGAATAAGCGTCTTCATCCACGAAGGCGTTCTGCTGCAGGAAGTCTTCACGGATCATCTTCGCCGTCTCCATGGTGAGGCGGTCTTCGGCGGACAGGGCGTCCTGGCCGACGAGGCGGACGATTTCCTGAAGTTCGGCCTCTTCCTGGAGGATGTGCATGGCGCGCTCACGGTTCTTCATGTAGCTTTCACCGAACTGCTCGGTATACCAGGGGGCCAGGGTGTCAACATACAGCGAGTACGAGGTCAGCCAGTTGATGGCCGGGAAGTGACGGGCATAGGCCAGGGACGAATCCAGGGCCCAGAAGACCTTGACGATACGCATTGTCGCCTGGGAGACCGGTTCGGAAATATCGCCGCCCGGAGGAGACACGGCGCCGATGGCAGTGACGGAGCCGCGGCGCTCGTCGGAGCCGAGGCACTCCACCACGCCGGCACGCTCATAGAACTGAGACAGACGGGAGGCGAGGTAAGCCGGATACCCTTCTTCACCGGGCATCTCTTCAAGACGGCCGGACATCTCGCGCAGGGCCTCGGCCCAGCGGGAAGTGGAGTCGGCCAGAACCGCGACGTCATAGCCCATGTCGCGGAAGTATTCGGCGATGGTGATGCCGGTATAGATCGAGGCTTCACGTGCGGCAACGGGCATGTCCGAGGTGTTGGCAATCAGCACCGTGCGCTTCATCAGCGGCTCGCCGTTGCGCGGGTCTTTCAGCTCTGGGAATTCCATCAGAACGTCGGTCATCTCATTGCCGCGCTCGCCGCAGCCGATGTAGATGACGATGTCCACGTCGGACCACTTGGCCAGCTGGTGCTGCACGACAGTTTTGCCGGAACCGAAGGGACCGGGAACCGCGGCCGTGCCGCCCTTGGCAAGCGGGAACAGGGTGTCGATGATACGCTGGCCGCTGTTCATGGGGCGGGCCGGAACGTACTTTCTTGCATAGGGTCTGGCGATACGCACGGGCCAGCGCTGCATCAGGCTGAGCTCATGCTCCTTGCCCTTGGCATCCACCAGCACCGCGACGGTATCGGTGACGGTAAAGCTTCCGCTTTGGACGCTCTTGATCTCACCGCTCAGTCCGGGGGGCACCATGATCTTGTGCAGGATGGCGCTGGTCTCCTGGACCGTACCGACGACATCGCCGGCGGAGAGCTTGTCGCCCGGCTTCGCCACGGCGACAAAGTCCCATTTCTTGTCGCGGTTCAGGGCCGGAACATCGGTGCCGCGGGTGATGCTGTCGCCGGTCAGGGCGCGCATCTCGGGCAGCGGGCGCTGAATTCCGTCATAGATGTTGTCCAGCATGCCGGGTCCGAGTTCCACGGACATCGGCATTCCGGTGGTGACGACTTCGGCTCCGGGGCCAAGGCCGGAGGTTTCTTCATAAACCTGGATGGAAGCCTGGTCCCCTGTCATATTCAGGATCTCACCGATCAGGCGGTTGGCACCGACACGCACCACGTCCGAGACGTTGGCATCTGCCAGGCCTTCCGCCACGACAAGCGGTCCGGATACTTTGGTAATTTTTCCGCTCATTAATCAAACTTCCTCTCTTAATCACCCAGGATATTCATGCCGACGGCACGTTCGACCGCCTCGTTCAGTGCGTTCTTTCCGAGGCCGAGGCTTCCCTCGCGTCCGGGGATCAGGATGATCGCCGGGGTCGGGCTGTCCTTATGCTTGTCGATCTCGTGGGAGATCTCCTGGGCAAGCTTTTCTTCGATGTAAATGATGGCATACTCGCTGCCTTCCTTTGTCAGGTTGCGCAGTGCCTGCAGCGCCTCAGCGGCGTTTGCCGCGGGGCAGGCCTCAAGACCCACGGCCTTGAAGCCGATGACGGTGTCGTTACCGCCGATAACCGCAATTTTAAGCATACAGATCACGCAGCCTTTCCCGGATGGTATCGGACGGAACACCGGCCAGGCGCCCGGTCAGAATCATCCGCACGGCGGTCAGCTCGTTCTCGGTTCCGGCGAGATAGGCAAGGACGCTCTCTTCGCCGAAGGAGCAGAGCTTTGCGTTGGCGAGATAGTCGGCAACGGCATTGTCGCAGGCAAGCTCAAAAGCCGTGAGCGTGCCGCCGGACACCGCCTCGCTTCCAAGCTGTGAAGCCTTGGAAAGCGCGGTTCCGCCGAACACGGAGGCCAGGCCTTCGCCGGCAACCCCCTGGATCAGACGCTCCTCGCTGACACTGCCGCCGGAGACAAGCGCTTCCTGAAGATAGCCGATGTCCTTCCCCATCCGAAGAATTCGGACGGCGGAACGCAGGTTGGTGCTGTCGGCGAGAAGCGCGACATAAGCGCGGGCAAAATCGCTGTCCAGCGCCTCTGCCAGGCCGGTCATCTCACGGAAATACGCCTTGTCCAGCAGGAAGTCGGAGAGCTGCGGGTTGGCGCTGCGTGCAAGGAGATTCTTCGCCTCCTCGGCCGCGCTGCCGAGCTCACCGGGAAGGTCCCGGAGCCGGTCCTCCTGAAAGCGCTTCTGCATCGTATCCGGTGCTATCCGTCCGGAGGCGGAGAGCAGAGACGCATCGTTCTGATGCATTGCATCGGACTTGATAAGCACCTTGGCGTTGTGATAATCGTATTTCAGGCGGAACAGATCCAGCGCGGCCGCATTCGGAACCAGAGATTCCAGTTCATGAAACACCGCGGCCCGGCGATCGGCGAGCGCGGTCTCGATCTGTTTCACCGTCATCTGCGACATATCCTCGTAGCCGCTGTCCGTCAGCATTTTCGCCGCATCTTCAAAATTCGGGGCGTCGAGCATGCGCTCGGCCTTTTCCCGGCTCAGCATGCGCGGCTCCCGGGCGCGGAGCAGCGAGGAAATATACAGATAATCCTCTTTGTTGATAGCCAATACAGGTCCTCCTTTCGTCGGACGCTTACTTGAACAGGATGTCTGCGAGCTTTGAGGCCATTTCGCCCTTGCACAGCTCCACCAGCAGTTCCACACTGCAGTTGGCTTCTATGCTTCCGCGGCGCAGGATCAGTCCGCCGGCGATGTCACGGGTTTCATCCGCAAGCGTCATGTGCGCGCCTTCGGCGTTGATCGCCTGAATAAGCTTCCCGCCGATGGCGGCGTGATCCCGTTCGTTGAGGATTACTTCTTCCTCACCGGTGCCGGCGGCGTTTTTGGCAAGGCCGGCCAGGAACGCGACATAGCGGTCCTCGGGCAGCGAGACGATCTTTTCCTGCGCGAGGTCGAAGCTCTTTTCCACCATCTCCTGCTTGACGGCGAGAACACTCTTTCTCGCTTCCATTCTGGAGATGCGCAGCGCACCGTCTTCCTGATCCTGGCAGGCCTTGACGCCTTCGCGGATCCTGTCGCTGTAAAGCCGGGAGGCCTCTTCCTCGTATTTTGCCTTGATGTCGGCGCACTTTGCAGCGGCTTCGGCAAGGATTGCCTCGGCCTGCGCATTGGCATCCGCCTCAATGTGCGCTATGATTTTTTCTGTACCCTTCATGGTGTCCTCCCTTCGGTCAGATTCCGTACGGAGAGGGCTCAGATGAAGAGCAGCATCATCATCGAAGCCA
>CADAPN010000072.1 GCA_902789835.1 Oscillospiraceae bacterium | reverse complement strand
TGTCAGACTTTTTCAATGCCCCCTTAAGGGGGCGACCACAGGAGATAAGCCCTTATAGGGCTTGATCAAACCACCGGTTCAACCGGTGGTTTTGATTCGTAGCTCCAACTCATCTGAACAGATGCTTTCGGGGACTAAAAGAGTTGCTGATTGTTTATCACTTTATCCCAATACTTCATGTTGCAAGAGTAAAGAACACCGATGATCATTTCAATCTCAGGTGGGGTATATGTTGCTCGTCTGAGTGTCATGACGAATTGAAGAATTTCTAAAAAACGAATCGCTTCTATTTCCTGTTCGTTAAACTTATAGCCCATCTCTTTATGAACAACTTTACCTCGCAAATCTGCCAGCTGAGTAGAAACCTTTTCGATGGACTTTTCTCGATACAGAATATGCTTTAAAGAATCTTTGAACGCATCAGCATTAACTTTATATGCGTTTAGTATTTTCCCCCTAAAGCCGCGCTGTCTTCCCAAGCTTTCTATACGATTCACGGCATTTTTCTTGAAATCTATTTCTCCGTTGTCAGTAGTAGAAATATCATTGATATAATTAATTATTCTTTGCCGGAGTATGTCGTTATTATCGTTTTTTTGTTCATATAGGATGCTATTTCTTTCGCACTCATGTTCAAATGCCGCGCAAAGGGCACTAAATCTTTCAGCTGAGTATTCAAAAGGATTATGAACCATTTCTTGCAGATGACTAATAGGAAACTTAGCATCATCAGAAATCAAAGATAGAATGGCTTGTATTTTAGTTCCATAGCACCGAAAAGACGCATCTATTCTTGAATGTGATCTTAGATCTAAATTGTAGAGATTGCTAAACATATAGCCTAAATGAGCCCTTTTTGAATGTATCTGCCCATACAACTCCAAATTGCGCAAATTGAAGCTCTTTTTTCTGTGAACAAACTGGAGGAAAGCTGTAACGACATTAGAAACCCCGTAAATATATTCCAGATCGCGAGTTTTCTCAATGTGTACTATCAGCTGAGGGTGTAGGATTAAATCGGACCGAATACCTTCGCTAAGCACATTACCATATACAACATCTATCTCTACAGGCTTTTTTAAGAAGGAAAAAGAATAGTGCGCCACCACGTCTTGAGAATACAAAAGATCTGAAGGTTTATATTCACCCTGGGTTTTGCTTGAAAAATAATAATCCAGAGGAGAAAAGAACTCATCGATTTCATTTCCAGTCATAATAAATGAGTCGATTTCTTCATCACGAAGGAGCTTTGCAATGTATCTCAATTTGAGTGTTACATGTTCAATACCCCCAGATTGCTCATGCACAAACGCAACGCATTTTTTATTTAATTTGTCACTAAACTGTATTGGAAAATCTTTCTCTTGTGAGTGTCCAAAGATATTTGAATTGCTATCTGTAGGTAAAATATAATAATTCATTCCTTCTTGTACATAGGTACAATCATATCCGAAATAGTTCAAATAGCCCATGTCTTGAATACTCATATGACAACCTCCCAAAAGCTAAGTAAAAGTTTTGGTTTAGTATATCAGATTGCTTCATATCAGACAACTTTTCAAATGGGTGGTATATCACTGTTCTGAATCCACCCATGTTTTCAAATACCCCTCCATGTCCCCGTTCAGAACCATCTCCGCATACTCCAGCGGGGCGTTATAGACTAAAGTAGTCCAGCGCCGAACGCTGGCGGATAGTTTTGGCGTGCTCATCTTCAACGGCGTTGCAGTCGATGGCCAGCATGGAGCCATTGGAATATTTCAGCTCCACGTGGGCTGTGTCGATGTTGAACTCACAAGATAACAATCTCTTCATGATGATTTCCTCCATATCGTTATTTTGGCTTGCGCTTACTGTATTTACGGCTAGATTGGAAATCATCGATGATAAAGCAAAATCCGAACCCATCTTCGATTGCGAAGATGTGGTTCGGATTATCTTGCTTTGGTGGAGAGTGGCGGACTTGAACCGTCGACCTTCCGCGTGTGAGGCGGACAATTACTATACCATATCTTCCCGGTGAATTCAAGAACTTTTTTCAGAAGTATTCCGATTCTGTCTCTCTGACTTCCGAAAAACCCGGAAAGAAGCAGGCTTTCCGTTGAAAAGAAACGGCGAATCTGTTACAATGGCCATCACATTGCATGTGTGCGGAAGGAGTTTCGGGTAATCATCTATGAATCATACTCTCAAAACCGGAAAGTCGATCCCTCTGCCGGGACAGCGGATCTTCCGCTCGCTGGCGGCGGTGCTGCTTTGTTTCGCGGTCTATGAGCTGCGCGGCAGGCACGGAATGCCTTTCTACTCGGCGATCGCGGCTCTGCAGTGTGTGCAGCAGTACAACCGCAGCATGCACACGGTTGCGAGACGACGGGTAATCGGCACCTTTGTCGGCGCGGCCTGGGGCCTGCTGACCCTGCTGATCGCGCTGCATATCCGGGAAAAAACCGTCCCGGACGAGATGGTGCATTATCTCATCGTCGGCCTGATTGCCGCGGTGGTGATCTATTCCACGGTCCTGCTCAAAATCCAGGACATGGCGTATTTTTCATCGGTTGTCTTCCTCTCCATTACCATCAACCACATCGGGGACGCGAACCCCTATATCTTTGTATTCCACCGGACCATGGACACCATAATAGGCGTTGCGGCGGCGGAGATTGTGAACCGAAGCCATCTGCCGCGGCTGAGAAATACGGATACGCTCTTTGTTTCCGGGATTCAGGGGATTCAGGATACGATTTTCGGCGTGGGGGAGAAGATTTCAGGCTACTCCAAAGTGGAACTGAACCGCCTGATCGAGGACGGATGCCGGTTCACGGTATCGACGATCCAGACGCCGGCCACCGTGCGGGAGCTTCTTCCCGATGTGGAGCTGAAGCTGCCGGTAATCGCGGCGGACGGAACAATCCTGTTTGACATGAAAAAGCGGGAGATCCTCCGGGCGGTGTATCTGGAACCGGAGACCGTCCGGCAGCTGACGGCCTTTCTGGATGAGCGGGAAGTGGAGTATTTCATCAATCAGACAGAGCACAACATCCTGATCGTTCGATACGGAGAGATGAAAAACGAGGCGATCCGCGCCCTCTATGAGCAGAAGCGCCCGTCCCTGTACCGGAATTTTGCCCCGCGAAGCGGCGCCGAGGACCGGAACATCCTGTACTTCCTCCTGGCGGATGAGGAGGAGAAGCTGCAGCGGGTGATGGAAGAGCTGAATCGCCAGCCCTGGGCGTCCAAAGTCCGCGTGACCTATGACCGGGCCCAGTCGCATGACAACTGGCTCTGCATCAAGATCCTGCCCGCGGAATCGAGCCAGGAGAACATGCAGAAGCTTCTGATGGAGCAGCAGAACCTGAGCAAACGGATCACGTTCGGCAGCCAGCCGGGCGCCTGTGACATATACATCCAGAATACGGACAAGGACCGCATGGTAAAGGAACTGAAAAAGCGCTTCGAGCCGGTGGACATCCGGGGCTGGAGAAACATGTTCCGGCTTCATTGATCTTGATTTCGGCGGGCAGGCTGTACTATAATGAAACATCCCGGCGGGCGCGGAAAAGCAGCCGCCGGAAAAGAATAAACAGAATGCGGAAAACCGCCCGGCGGACCGAACCGGCCGGGAAATTCTTTCCAAACCCACAGGAAGAAGGAATCATCATGTTCAACAGACAGGCATACGAGATGGGAGCGGCGCCCAATCAGATCCGGCAGATCTTTGAATACGGCCGGCAGCAGGCCAAGCTTCTCGGACCGGACAAGGTCTATGATTTCAGCCTCGGCAATCCGTCGATCCCGGCGCCCGAAAAGGTCAACCGGAGCATCCATCAGCTTCTGGACACCGAGAGCAGCATCCGCATCCACGGCTATACCAGCGGTGTGGGCGGAGACCCGCTGCGGGAAGCGGTGGCAAAGAACCTCTCGGAGCGCTTCGGCGTGAAGGCGCGGATGGAGAATATCTTCCTCAGCTGCGGCGCGGCCCCGGCCCTGCAGGCGGTGATGGTGGCGCTTCGGACGGAGAAGAGCGAGATTATCGGCATTGCGCCCTACTTCATGGAGTACAAGGCCTTTGCGGAGGCAAACGGCAGCCGCTTTGTCCCGGTGCCGGCGGATCTGGAAAAGTTCCAGGTAAATATCCCGGCCCTTGCCGAGGCGGTGAACGAGAACACCCAGGCCGTCATCCTGAACTCGCCGAACAACCCCAGCGGGGCAATCCTGACGGAAGAGACGCTTCGGGCGGTGGCGGCGCTGCTGACCGAGCGTGCCGCACAGTACGGGCACCCGATCTACATCATCGCCGACGAACCCTATCGGGAGCTGGTGTACGACGGGGCGAAGGTGACCTTCATCCCCACGATCTACCGGGACACCATCGTGTGCTATTCCTGGTCCAAATCGCTGAGCATGCCGGGAGAGCGCATCGGCTATGTGTACGTCCCGGACGAGGTGACGGACTCGCGTGAGCTCTTCCTCGCGGTGGCGGGCGCGGCCCGGGCCAGCGGCCACATCTGCGCGCCGTCCCTGATCCAGAGGGCGGTTGCCGAGTGCATCGACTGCATGCCGGATCTGGAGGCGTATCAGGTCAACCGAAAGCTGCTCTATCATGGCCTGACGGAAATCGGATATGAGTGTGTAAAGCCGGACGGCGCGTTCTATCTCTTTGTGAAGACGCCCGGCGGCGACAACGGCGTCTTCTGTGAAAAGGCGAAGGCGAAAAACCTGCTCGTGGTGCCGTCGGAGCCCTTTGGCGTCGAGGGCTACTTCCGCCTGGGCTACTGCGTCTCCAGGGAGATGATCGAGCGGGCCCTGCCCGTCTTCCGGGAAGTCTTTGAAGAGATGGAAAACTGAACGGAAAAACAGCGCAAAAGAAATCGCTCCTTCCCGCCGGAATCGGCAGGGAGGAGCGATTTTCAACTGTGTGTAATGATTGCGGAAATGGCGGTATTATTTGTCCAGGATTCGCCTGGTCCGGTCTCGCCAGTCTGAGCGGACAAAGTAGAGAAGGATCATGATACTGGTCAGCGTCCAGGAGCTCACATAGGTGAGGCAGAGAACGGGCAGGGTGTGAACAAGACGGAAGACCGTACAGATCCACAGAATGCGGAACAGGCAGATGCCGAGGCCGATGATAATGACAGGCCGAACCGCATCGCCGGATCCGCGCAGCACCGCGGAGAGCACTTCAATCAGCGTCCAGGTGAAATAGAAGGGGACAAAGTAAAGAATCATCTCCCAGGTGGTATCGATGACCGCCGGGTCTTTGGTCAGAAGATGCAGGAGGGGCTTTGCGGCAAGCATGATCAGCCCGCTGAGACTGAGGGTGATGCCGAAGGCGAGAATGAGTCCCTGTCGGACACAGAGCTGCACCCGGTCCATCCGCCTGGCGCCGAGGTTCTGGCCGACAAAACTGGTGATGGCGGCGCCGAGCGCGTTGCTGACCGCCCAGAAGACACCGTCGATCTTGGAGGTCATGGCCCAGGAGGCAACGACGACCGTCCCGAGGGAATTGACGCCGATCTGGACGATCATATTGGAAACGCCGTACATGGCATTCTGGAGCCCGGAGGGAATCCCAAGGCGGAACATGTTGCTCAGGTAAACGCCCTTCAGCTTCAATTCGCGAAAGCTCAGCCGGTACGGCTCATCCGTACGGATCAGAAGGCGGGTCAGAAGCAGCATGTTGATGATCTGCGCCACAACGGTTGCGATGGCCACACCGGCAACGCCCCAATGGAAGAACACCACGAACACCACATCCAGAACGATGTTGGAGATGCAGCCGACGACCATAAAGAGAAAAGGGCTGAAGGAATCCCCGACGGAGCGGAGCATGTTGGACTCCATGTTCAGCACCAGAATAAAGGGGACGCCGAGAAAGTAAATCCGCAGGTACAGAACGGAAGCGGGCATGGTGTCCTCCGGCGTCTGGAGGATGCGAAGCATGGCGGGAGAGGCAACCAGCCCCACGGCCATCAGAAAGAAGCCAAGCAGGGCAAAGACCGCAATGGCGTTGCCGGCAGCGATACGGACATCTTCGGTGCGTCCGGCACCGTAGACCTGGGCGATGACGACCGAGGCACCGGCGGTCACCGCGACAAAAAAGCCGATCAGAACGTTGATGACCTGGGCAGAGCTGCCGCCGACGGCGGCCAGCGCCACCGTCCCGACAAAACGGCCGACAATGAGCCCGTCAACCGCGTTGTAAAGCTGCTGGATGCAGGTGCCTGCCGCAATGGGGAGAAAGAACACCAGCAGGCGCTTCCAGACCGTTCCGGAGGTGAGATCTTTGTTTGTAAGCTGTGTTTTCATTCTTCTTCTGCCGCAGCCTCCTGTTCCTCAAACCAGCGCTCTGCAAACTCCGCCATGACAGGCGCCAAATGCTTGATGCTCCAGTGCGTGGCATTTACCGTCAGGTCAAAAACGCTGGCGTCGCCGTGCCGCTTCCCGGTCAGAACTTCCCGGATCCGTGCACGGCTTTTGTCAATGCTGCGGATGTTTCGCAGAACCTCTTTCTCCGTAAGCCGGAGGGAACGGGGCTGCTTCTTTTCATGCGCCATGCAGCGATCCAGGCGTGACTGAAGATCTGCGCAGATGTAGATGCGGAACGGATGATAGTCCTGAAGAATCACATCGGCGTCGCGGCCGACGATGATACAGTCGTTTCCGGCTTCCGCAATCTCCTGGATGATCTCCCGCTGCCGGACCAGAAGCTGGGTCCGAAGACCGTGATCAAAGCCCAGGTGCGCAAAGCTGTTGCGATAGGTGAGCTGTACATTGTGCCAGCCGTGATGACTCAGCGCTTCGCGGACATGGTCCGCATCCATGCCCTGGTCCGCGGCGAGGGCTTCGATGATTTCCTTGTCGTAATAGTCCCAGCCCAGCTGATCGGACAGACGCTTTCCAAGCTCGCGCCCGCCGCTGCCGAACTGCCTGCTGATGGTGATGATCCGCATCGTTCCGCCTGCTTCCTTTCTGTTCCTGTTCCCTTGGTTTCCCTGTTCCGAGCGGTATGATACTATGATACCGCTTGAGAGGATTCTTTGCCAAGTGCTGTATATCTCCCCGCTTTCGGCGGGGAGATATACAGGCCATGCATTTCGTTAAGGAGTATAAAAGATATCACTGAGGCTACGGTTTGTCAATTCTTTTCCGGAAAAAACGGGCCGCAGAGGAGTCTGCAGCCCGTTGAGGAATATGCAAATGAAATCCGCCGGGATCAATAGATGGAACAGCCGCCCCGGCCGCTTTTCTTTACCCGGTAAAGCGCGGTGTCGGCGTCGTTGAAGATGTCGCCCTGGGGCTTGGCCCGGTCGGAGAAGGCGACGCCCGCACTGAGCGTGACAGGGGGAAGGTTGTCCTTCGGGTTGGAGAGAATCTCGTTGACGCGGGCGATCTTGTTCATGACCAGCTGGCCCATGGAACCGTTGACGCGGGTCATCACAATCACAAATTCGTCACCGCCGAAGCGGCAGATGATATCCACCGAGCGGAAGCTCTGCTGGAGAACCTCGGCCACCCGCCTGAGGACGCGGTCACCTACCGCGTGGCCGTAAGTGTCGTTGATGGACTTGAAGAGATCAATGTCAATGAGAATCAGCGCAATGTGCGACACGTCGACGCTCTTCATCAGCATGTCGTAGGCACCGCGGTTGAAGAGACCCGTCAGGGAATCATGGGAAGCCTCATGGCTGAGGCGTTCTCTCGCGATCCGGTTTTCTTCGAGAATGTAGTTGTAGGTGCGCGTGACAAAGCGGAGTTCCTCGGCGCCGGTGGGCGGAATGGTCTCCTGGGTGCGCATGAGATCCACCATTTTGGTAAGCGGCTTGCGGATCAGCGTGCTGATGAAATAGATGACAGCAAACACGATCAGCAGGAAGAGAATCGTGAGGACGGTCTGAAGATTGACCAGGACGGACATTCTGGAAGAAGCATTTTCCAGCTCCAGACTGGAAGAACGGATCAGCGACTGGGTGCAAAGGCTGACATTCTCGCGGATGCGGTCCTTGAAGTGCATGTAGTTGCTGTCGAAGACAAGGTCCTGCGCCTTGTGCCGGAGCTCGGCGTCGCTAAGCTGCCTGATGTCAGAACTCAGGGTGATGGAAGTGATTTCTTCCGGAAGATCCGCCGGGTCGTAATCCCCGATCTCCACCATCATGCGCATGGCGAGATATTCGGTGTTGATGAGCTCGTTGGAGAGGAGGAGAGCGGAGTTCAGACTCATGAGGGCGGTGTTGTCGCTGCCGGCCAGCAGTTCTTCCAGGTTTTCCACCGCCAGGTCTCTGCGCCGGGTGACGTTGACTTCCTCGAAGAAGTCCTCCAGATACTGCACCTCGCCGGTGACAACGAAGCAGCGGACACGATCCGTCAGATAGTCGGAAGCGGATTCCATGTTCGAGGCGGCCAGCTGAGCGGCGATATACCGGTCACAGGCGTTTTCCACCCGCTGATATCCTTTTGCGACGGCGATGTCGGAGACGAAAAGAGAGACTGCGGCCAGAATGGCCAGCACGGCGAAGAACAGATTGGCCGTGCGCAGATGGATCCCGCTGCGCTCGCGCTCTCCGGCGTCCTTCTGCGCCGCCTTGGACGCTTCTTCCGCGACGGCTTCGCTGGTTTCGGCTTCCCGCACCGAGAGGATGATCTGGTCTGCGCTTTCCACCTCGGCCCCGGCATACTGGGCCCGGTCGGATTCCTTCTTCTGGAGAATGAAGGCCTCGAATTCCGAAGCGGGCACCGGCTTGGAGAAAAAGTAGCCCTGAACAATGTCGCAGCCCATATCCTTTAGGGTGGTGAGCTGGTCTTCGGTCTCCACGCCTTCGGCAATGACCGGGACATGGAGATAGTCGGCGATGTTGATGATGATCTCGATCATGTGGGTGCTGCCGCCCGGCTTGAAGGCGTTGCGGATAAACTGCATGTCCAGCTTCAAGGCGTCAATGGGCAGCGACGAAACCATGTTCAGCGAGGAATAACCGGAGCCGAAATCATCCATCTCCACCTTGAAGCCGAGGGAGCGGAAACGCTCCACGGCGGTGATGATCTGGACGGAATCCTGCGTATAGGCCGATTCGGTGACTTCCAGGTGCAGATCCTCGCTTGTAATCCGGTTCTCTGTCAGAATGTCCTCAAGAACCGCAGGGAGCTCCTGGTCAAACATATCGACCCGGGAGACGTTCACCGAGATCGGAATCGAATAATCAAACTTGTCTTTCCAGGCCCGGACCTGTCTCGCGGTCTCTCTCCAGACGTAGGAATCGAGCTGCTGGATCAGGCCGTTTTCTTCAAACAGGGGAATGAAAATGCCAGGACTGATCATGCCGTGCTCCGGATGAATCCAGCGAACCAGCGCTTCCGCCCCGGCCAGAACCGGCGTGTTGGAACGGATATCGAACTTCGGCTGGTAGTAGACATGGAACTGGTGCTCCTCGAGGGCTTTGGAGAAGTCCTCAATCAGCTGCTCGGCAAAGAGGTTCTTCTCATGCAGATGGCTGTCATACAGGCCGATGGCTTTGTTAAAGTTGCCGCGAACGGAGTCCGAAGCCATCTTGGCCCGGTCAAAGCGGCGCTCGATGTCAATGCCCTTGTCGACGTCGGAATAGATCCCCATGCGCAGGCGCACACGGTTGGACGCGTTGCGGTCATCCTCAAAGAGGCCGGTGGAGACATGCTCCATGATGTCCTTATAGTCCTCCCGGTGCGGGCAGTAGACCATGAAGGTGTCGGCTTCCCGGCGGCAGACGATTCCGCCGGAATCACCGACCATCTCACGGGCCTTCTGACCGATGCGCCGGAGGACCTCGTCTCCGTATGCCTTGCCGTAACGCTCGTTGATCATGTGGAAGTGGTTGACATCCAGGATGACCGCGTCGGTCTTCATGTCCGGATGGCGCTGATCAAACTGCTCGGCGTAGCGATAGAAGAATTCCTTGTTGAGAAGGCCGGTGAGCTCGTCCCGTTCGGTGGACTGGATAATGTCCCGGTCTTCCGAGAGCTCGATAATCCTGAGAACACGGGCGAGGACAATGTCGACCGGCGGGTAGGGCTTCGGAACAAAATCGATTGCGCCGAGCTGCAGGCTTTCCAGCTCGGCCGCCTGCTCCGAGGTGGTGACGATGACGGGAATGTGCTTCAGCTCCTCGTCCGCTTTGGCGCTTTTCAGGACCTCATAACCCGACATGACAGGCATGAGCAGATCCAGCAGAACCAAGGACAGAGCGTCCTTCCGTTCGCGCATCAGACGGAGCGCTTCCGTACCGTCCGCAGCGCAGAGCACCTCATAATCATTGCACAGATAGTTCCTGAGAATCTCGCGGTTGACCAGTTCGTCGTCAACAACCAGAACGCATCTCCGCCCGCTGTACGTGCGCAAAGGCTCATGCAGGTTTGGCATTTGATTCTCCTCCCAAAATGATCAGCATATTATACAATTCTATATTTTACAACAAAATGTTAGTTTCGTAAACCAAAATCTTATCTTTTTTTAGAATGCATGATTTGCATTTTACAAAACACGCCGTACGAGGTAGAATATATAGCAAGCGAAAATAATGCCCGCGTTATTCCGCCCGCTGCGCGGGCGGAATAACAGAAGATCAATTACGCAAACCGCAAAAATCAAATGTGTTTACGATAAACAGTAAAAGCTGCATTGGAGGACAGAGATGGACTATCAGACCATGTATGCACAGAAGCTCCGCACGGCGGACGAAGCGGTCAGGATTGTGAAGGACGGGGACTGGGTGGACTACAGCGAGACCTGTTCCTTCCCCCAGGCGCTGGATGCGGCCCTGGCGAGGCGCAGCGGGGAACTGCATGACGTGAAGATCCGCAACGCCATCTCCATGGTCCCGGTGCAGACCGTGGAGAACGATACCCACGGCGCCTTCACCTACAACCTCTGGCACTGCTCCGGCCTGGACCGGAAATACATCGACCAGGGACGGGCCTATCACATTCCCATGCTGTTCCGGCACAACGGAAGCTATTACCGCAAGGGATATGCCCCGGTGAACGTCGCGATGATCACGGTGGCGCCCATGGACAAAAACGGGAACTTCTCCTACGGCCTCACCAACTGCACCATGCAGGAGATCCTGGACGCAGCGGAGCATATCATCCTCGAAGTAAACCCCAGCATGCCCACGATTGCGGGCCTTGCCAATGACCACATCAACATTCGGGATGTGGATTATGTTGTGGAGTCGGAGATTCCGGTTCCGACGGTGAAGAGCCCGAACGCAACCGACGTCGACCGAAAGATCGCATCCCACATCTTCCCCTATGTGACCAGCGGCTGCACCCTGCAGCTGGGCATCGGGGGCATCCCGAACTCCATCGGCAGCATGATCGCCGAGTCGGACGTGAAGGACCTCGGCATGCACACCGAGCTCATGAGCGACGGGTATCTGGATCTCTATCTTGCCGGGAAAATCACCAATGCGAAGAAAAAGCTGAACCGCGGCAAGGGCGTCTTCTCCATCTGCAACGGCTCCCGGAAGCTGTATGACTTTCTGGATCACAACGACGCGGTGCTGTCGGCCCCGATGGCCTATGTCAACAATCCGGCTACCATCCGGGAACTGGACGACTTCATCTCCATCAACGGCTGCATCGCGGTGGACCTCTTCGGCCAGGTGAGCAGCGAATCCGCCGGCCTGCGGCAGATCAGCGGCACCGGCGGCCAGGTGGACTTCATCACCGGCGCTCTGGAGGCCGAACACGGCAGGGCCTTCCTCGCCATGCACGCGACCTTAACGGACAAGACGGGGGCCATGCATTCCAACATCCTCCCGCACTTCACAAACGGCGACATCATCACCACCCTGCGGACCCAGGCGCCGAACATCGTGACGGAATACGGCATCGCGAGCCTTCCGGGAAAGACCACCTGGCAGCGCGCCGAGGCGCTGATCAATATCGCTCATCCGGACTTCCGCGATGAGCTGATCAAAGCCGCCGAGGAACAGAAGATCTGGAGACAGAGCAACAAGAGATAAGAAAAACGCGGGAAATCCGACTCCCGCGTTTTCTGTCCTTGCACTGGAATGGGTATTCTGCTAAAATGGATTATCAGTCACCCCGGAGAAAAGGAACGGACATATGATACAGCACAGAAAGAAAACAGAAGCAGTCTGCACAAGACGGAGCCGGCAGAACAGGCTGACGGACTGGAAAAGTCTGCCCGCCGCAGGTTCAGCTGCGCGGTTTTTCTTCTGCTGGGTCCTTCTTCTGGCACTCCTGCTCTCCTGTGCGGCAGCCGGCTTCTGCGAGGGAGAGACGCAGACCGAAGAAGAAAGCGGACAGTCTGTGGATCCGGTCCGGTATCCCGAGCGCTGCTCCGGAATCCTCTATAACAGCAGCAACGGCATGCCGACATCGGAGGCCAACGCCATTGCCGAGACAGACGACGGCTTCATCTGGATCGGCAGCTACAGCGGGCTTGTACGCTATGACGGCTGCAATTTTGTCCGTATAGACTCCGGCACGGGGATTACCGGCGTGATCAGCCTTTTTGTTGACAGCCGGCAGCGCCTGTGGATCGGCACCAACGACAACGGCGTTCTGCTGATGGAGCGCGGCAGCCTGAAACACTGGGGCTTGGCGGAAGGGCTTCCCACGGCAAAAGTCTGTGCCATTGCCGAAGACAGAGACGGCTGGGTTTATGTCGGAACATCGGAAGGCATTGTGACCGTTGACAGGGACCTGAAGCTTACACGCCTGGAAGATCCCGAACTGGAAGGCGTTTATGTAGAAGAACTGTTCGGGGGCAGCGACGGCCAGGTATACGGCATCGGAAACTCGGATGAGGTTTTCACACTCGGCGGCGGAAAACTGACAGGCTTCCTCGGGGATGACGCGAACCCGGTCGAGGATGTCCATGTCATTCTCCCGGACCCGGATCGCCCCGGATACGTATACCTTGGGGCGGGAGAATCCTCCCTGTACTACGGAAGCATGACGGAAGGCCTTCGGGAGACGGAAAAAACCGACGCCGCACCCCTCGACAAAATCGAGGGCCTGCAGAAGATTGGCCAGAGGCTCTGGCTCTGCTGCGGAAACGGAATCGGCGTTCTGGACGATGACGGCCTGCATGTGCTGGATGACTATCCGATGAACAACAACATCGGCCAGGTTCTGGCGGATTACGAAGGAAATCTCTGGTTTACGTCCACACGCCAGGGCGTGATGAAGATTGTCCTGAACCGGTTTAACGATCTGTTTGCGCGCTACCATCTCCCGCCGATGGTGGTCAACTCCACCTGCCTGTACGACGGAGATCTGTATCTTGGAACGGATTCCGGCCTGATCGTGCTGGGGCAGGACATACCGAAACAGAGCATCCATCTGTCAGAGGCCAGAACGGCCTCCGGCGCAGACCTGGAAGAGGATGATCTGCTGAAGCTGCTGGCGGGAGCCCGAATCCGCTCCATCATCCGGGACAGCCGGAACCGGCTCTGGCTCTCAATCTGGGGAGGCGGCCTGCTGAGGTATGACGGAGGAAAGGTCCTCGCGTTCGGCAAAGAGGAAGGCCTGCTCAGCAACTACGTCCGGATGGTCTCAGAGCGGGAAGACGGGGCCATATTGGTTGCCCACAACGGCGGCGTCGCCGTTATTGAGGGCGACCGGGTGACGGAGCGTTATGGAAAAGAGGACGGCATCGTCAATATCGAGAGCCTGGCCGTCGCGGCGGCGGAAAACGGGGACATTCTTCTCGGATCCAACGGAGACGGAATCTATGTGATCCATGACGGCGGGATCCGCAGGATCAGCTATGCCGACGGACTGTCATCCGGCATCGTCATGAAGATCAAACGCGATGAGGCCAGAGACCTCTTCTGGCTTGTCACGAGCAATTCCATCGCGTATATGACACCGGATTACCGGGTGACAACGATACAGAACTTCCCTTATACCAACAATTTTGACCTTTATGAGAGCGATGAGGGGGACATGTGGATCCTCAGCAGCGACGGAATCTATGTGCTGCCGACAGAAGAACTGATCGCAAACGAAGAGATTTCCCCGATCCATTACAGCCTGGCCAACGGCCTGTCCAGCGTGGCCACC
>CADAPN010000071.1 GCA_902789835.1 Oscillospiraceae bacterium | reverse complement strand
GCCGGTCCTCTCCCCGCGGGAGAGCCTGCGGCGTGAGCCGGACTGTGTCTGCCTCTGCGTGCTGGATGAAGAGCGGGCCGGACAGATGGAAGCCCAGGTCCGGGCGCTCGGCTTCAAGGGAGAAATTCTTCGCCCGGACGCGCTCAAGACCTTCGACGCCCGGGCGGCGACCATGCGCCTGCTGGCCGAGCAGATCCGGGAGGAAAACATCCCGGGCGACGCGGCGGAGCTGGGCGTCTTTCGGGGCGACTTCGCCGCGCTCATTAACGCCGCCTTTCCCGATCGGACCCTCCACCTGTTCGACACCTTCGAGGGCTTCCCGGCGGAGGATGTG
Organism: Oscillospiraceae bacterium; assembly: GCA_902789835.1. The sequence continues at coordinate 8,813 of CADAPN010000071.1, read as the reverse complement.
GAGCTCGAGCGGAAAGAGGGCCTGGCCCGGGCAAAGACAGGCGACTTCGCCGACACCGCCGCGGAGCTTGTGGAAAAGCGCCTGCCGCATCCCGAACGGGCGGTGTTTCATAAGGGCTACTTCCCGGACACCTTCCGCGGCTGTACGGAGATGACCTTTGCCTTTGTCTCCGTCGACGCGGACCTCTACGCCCCCACCGCGGCGGCGCTGCCGCTGTTCTTCGACCGCCTGTCGCCGGGCGGGGTGCTGCTTATACACGATGTGAACAGCACCCAGTTTTCCGGCGCCGGAAAAGCCGTGCGGGAGTTCTGCGCGGAGCGGGGGCTGCTGGCCATGCCGGTCTGCGACCTGCACGGGAGCGCCGTCCTGCGGAAGGGGGGCGGACAGCGGTGAGCACGAAAACGAACGGAAACACAAGCGGAACCACGGCCGGGAAAAAGGCCTACAGCCGCGAAGGCTATCTGGAGGAGAACTATCACTACTTCCACCTGCGGGACACCGCCGGCCAGGAGCGGGATTTCCACTTCCACGAATTTGACAAGATCGTGCTGCTGCTCTCCGGGCGGGTGGAGTACGCCGTGGAGGGGAGCTCCTATGACCTCCGGCCCTGGGACATCCTCCTGGTGAAGCACCACGCGATCCACAAGGCGATGATCGACAAGTCCGAACCCTATGAGCGGATCATCCTGTATCTGGACAGGGGCTACTATGACCAGCTGCTTCCGGAGGCGAGGCTGACCGACTGCTTCGACGAGGCGGACCGGCGCGGGGAGTACCGCCTGGTGCCGGACGAGGCGCAGAGGCGGGAACTGGAAGAGATCCTGAACGCCTTTGAGCGTGCCCAGAAGGACGGGCGCTTCGGCGCACAGACCATGTGCGACACGTATATTGTGCAGCTTCTGGTACAGCTTGGAAGGATCAGCCCGGAACCGGAGGCGGAGGAAAAACGCTACGCGCCCAAGATCCGCGAGACCCTTTCGTACATCAACGAGCACCTTGGAGAAGAGCTCTCGGTGGGCGAGCTGGCCGAACAGGTTTTCTTAAGCCGCTATCACTTCATGCGCCTGTTCAAGGCGCAGACCGGCGAGACGGTCCATGCCTATATCCGGCAGAAGCGCCTTCTTTACGCGGCGAGGCTGATCCGCGAAGGGGAGCCGGCAAACCGGGCGGCGGCTGACGCGGGCTTCACGGACTACTCGGCGTTTTACCGCGCGTTCCGGCAGAGCTTCGGCGTGAGCCCGGGCGCGCTGAAATAAGCGCCGCGACGGAGAAAAAGCGGAAAGAAACGGTTGCTGATTCCCAGGGCATGTGATAAACTTGATAAAACCGAGAACTGATTCCTGCTGAGAGAGAAAAGGAGATTCTGCTTATGCCGATGGTCGTGGTCGGAAATGTGTTCGTAGACTTCAAGGGATTTCCGGAGGGAACGTATATCCCGGCCGGGCGCAATGCCGGCCGGGTGGAGATTGTCCACGGCGGTGTCGGCCGGAACGTGGCGGAGGACATCGCGAATGTCGAGCTGCGGCCGCGCTTTGTGAGCATGGTGGACAACACCGCCCAGGGGGCCGAGGTGCTTCGCAAGCTGCAGAATCACAAGGTGGACACCAAGTTTGTCGCGGTTGTTCCGGACGGCATGGGCATCTGGCTGGCGGTGATGGACCACAAGGGCGACGTGGTGGGGTCCATCTCCAAGCGGCCCAAGATGGAGGCCATGCTGAAGCTGCTTCAGGAGCACGGGGACGAGATCTTCGAGGACGCGACCAGCTGTGTCATCGAAATCGACATCGACAAGGAGGTCGCCAAGGAGACCTTCCGCTACACCGAAAAATACGGCGTGCCGACCTACGCGCTGGTGGCGAACATGAGCATCGCCCTGCAGCGGCGGGACCTGATCATGAAGACCAACTGCTTCATCTGCAACCAGCAGGAAGCGGGGATCTTCTTCGCCGACGACTTCATGGACCTGGAGCCGGAGCAGATGGCGCAGGAGCTTCACCGTCGGATTCAGGCGGCGGGGCTCAACTCCATGGTCGTGACGATGGGGAGTCAGGGCGCCGTCTGGGCCGAAGCACGGGGAAGCTGCGGCGTGTGCCCGCCGGTCCCGGTCCATGTGGTGGACACCTCAGGCGCGGGGGATGCCTTCTGCGCCGGGGTCAGCATCGGCCTGAGCTACGGAAAGACCCTGGATGAGGCCTGCGTGATCGGAACAAGGCTGGCCAGCGCCACCATCACCGTACCGGAGAGCGTCTGCCCGCGGTTTCAGCCGCAGGAGCTCGGCCTGGAGGCCGTGCGCTGAGCGCGGAGAGGAACGTCCGCCGTCCCGAAGGTCGGCTGCGGGCGGGCCGGCTCCGGGAAAGAGCAAAAAAGCATCATACGACAGAAGGAGAAAACCCGGAAGACGGGGGTCTCCTTCTGTTTCTTTGCCGAAGGAGAAAGTGGGCGTAAAGGCAAAAAAACTTTATCGATTTAAACAGAAAAAGTCTTGCGTTATGAGAAAGATTGCAGTAGAATAGGGAAGCTTTTTTCAGAAGACGGAGAAGAACCATGATGAATGTTTATGAATGGCCCTATCCGAACGAATTCGGAGTGAGGGAAACAGTTGAAAGCGATCTGCTGGTCCTGGGCGGCGGCCTTGCCGGATGCTTTGCGGCCATCGCGGCCGCGCGGCGGGGACAGCGCGTCGTCCTGGTCGAGAAGGGCGCGACGGAGCGCAGCGGCTCGGCCGGGAGCGGCTTTGACCACTGGGAATCGGCCTGCAGCAACCCCTGCTCCCGCGTGACGCCGAAGGAGATCGCCGAGGCCTATGTGGAGGAGCAGGACGGATACTCCAACGGCATCGCGCATTACATCGAATGCCGCGAGGGCTATGACCGGCTGCTCGACCTGGAGGACTTCGGCGGGAAGATCCGGGACAGCGAGGGGGAATTTGCCGGTGCGGAGTTCCGGGATGAGAAGACGGGGCTCCTGTTTGCCTATGACTATCAGAACCGCTTCACCCTGCGGGTCTGGGGCTCCACCTTCAAGCCCGCCCTGTACCGGGAGCTTCGGCGGCTGGGCGTGCGCGTCTTCGACCGCGTGGAGGCAACGGCCCTGCTGACGAAGACGGTGGACGGAAAGAAGCGGGGCGTCGGCGCCGTGGGCATGAACGTGCGCACGGGAAAGCTCATGATTTTCAAGGCGAAGGCCACGGTCCTGGCCATGTCGCGCCCGGCGCGGGTCTGGCTCTTCAATCCGGACCTGGTGGGCCTGTGTGAGTTCCGGCCGATGCAGTCGGTGGGCTCGGGCCACGCGATGGGCTGGAGAGCGGGGATTGAATTCACGATGATGGAGAAGTCGGTGCGGGGCGAGTTCTCGGCCTCGGGCAGAAGCTTTCCGCCCTACGGTACCGGCAACAACCACAACACCTGGTACGCCGCGACCATGGTGGATGCCCGAGGGGTTGAGATCCCCTATGCCGACCGGGACGGGCGCGAGCTCAAGACGGTGTCGGAGCGCTACTATCCCGCGCCCGGACAGAAGTTTTTCCTCAAGGGCGGCGTGATCGACGAGGCAAAGTACGAATACCGCGGACCGGAGACCCTGCCCTTTGACGAGCTGATGCGCCGGGGCTACAAGCTTCCGTTCTACGCGGATCTGTCCCGCATGCCGGACACCGAGCGCCGGGCCATCTGGGGCCTGATGGTGGGCGAAGAGGGAAAGACCAAGATCCCGATTCTGCAGAACTACACCGAGCGGGGCTTTGACCCCACGAAGCACATGCTTCAGAGCTACGGCACCGGCTGGCAGTCGGCGGCCTTCCTGGGACAGGAGCGCCAGCTTTTCGGCGCGCCCGGCGGCATCATGCAGGACTGGGACCTGAAGACAAACCTGGACGGCATCTATGCCGCGGGGGATCAGCTCTTTGCGTCGGACTGCTGCGGCTATGCCTGCGCCACCGGCTACTACGCCGGGCGGAAGGCGGCTCAATGGGCGGAGACGGTGTCCATGACGGAGCCGGACCCGGCCGAGATCGACGCCGAGGAGAAGCGGCTCTACGCCCCCATGGCCGTCGAGGACGGAATGGACTGGCGCGAGCTCAACATGGCCATCAGCAAGTGCATGCAGAACTACTGCGGCGAGGTCAAGTGCGAGGAGCTGCTGCGCGAGGGCCTGGACCTGCTGGAGAGCTATGAGCGCGAGGCGGTGCCGGCGCTTAGCTGCCGCAACCCCCATGAGCTGATGCGCACGCATGAGGTGCTGGACATCCTGGAAGTCTCCAAGCTGATCCTGAACGCCTGCCTGCTGAGGCGGTCCTCCTCGAAGCCGCTGTGCTTTGAGCGGAGCGACTGTCCGGAGACCGACCCCGAGCGGGACCGCTGCTTCATCACCATCCGCCGCGAGGGCGATAAGATCGTGCGCGGAGAGGTCCCGCAGGGCTACTTCGGCGATCTGGAGACGGAATATCTGAAGCGGAACGGGGACTATGTCGCCGCCCGCAATGAAAAATACGGAGACCGGTAAGCGATGGACTTTGACTTTACATTATCCGCGGCGAAGATCCCGTCCAGCGCCCGCCCCATCACCTTTGATGAGACGGTGTGCGTGGGCTGCAACCGCTGCATGAACATCTGCCAGGTGGACATTTTCATCCCGAACCCCGAAAAGGGCAAGCCGCCCGTGGTGCTCTATCCCGGCGAGTGCTACTACTGCGGAAGCTGTGTGATGGTCTGCCCGAAGCAGAAGGAGGGCGCGATCCGCCTGAACCACCCCCTGATGAACCAGGCGAAATTTGTCCCGGTGAAACGGCCGGAGTGTGACGGCGCATGCTGAGGTATGTGATCAAGCGCATCGGCATCGGGCTGGTGACGCTGCTGGCGCTGGTCGTGGTGACCTTCCTGCTGGTGCACCTGATGCCGGGCAATCCCTTTGACATCGCCAATCTCACCCCCTCCAATCAGGAGGAGATGATGCACCACTACGGCCTTGACCGGCCGGTGACGGAGCAGCTGGGGCAGTATCTTGTGAACCTGCTGCACGGCGATTTCGGCATCTCCTTCAAGAAGTCGGGCGTCTCGGTGAGCGAGCTGATCGTCGAGAAGGCGCCGACCACCATGCGCCTGGGCGGGATCGCGTTTCTTGCGGCACTGGTGCTCGGAACGCTGCTGGGGATCCGCATGGCGGTGACCGGGCGGGAGTTTGTCCGGGGCTCCATCCTGACCTTAACAACGCTGGGCATCAGCGTGCCGAACTATGTGCTGGCGCTGATCCTGATGCTGGTCTTCGGCGTACGCCTGAAGCTGTTTCCGGTGCTGGGCCTGGGGACGCCGATGCACTATGTGCTGCCGGTGACGGCGCTGGCGGTCTATCCCCTGGCGCAGATCGCGCGCCTGGTGAAGACCAGCTTCTCCGAGGCCATGCAGCAGGACTATGTCGTGATGGCAAAGGCCAAGGGCCTCGCCCCCCAGCGCATCACCATGCTGCACGTGCTGAAAAACGCGATGATCCCGGTGATCACCGCGGCGGGGCCGATGATCGCCTTTCTCCTGACGGGAAGCTTCGTGGTGGAGACGATTTTCACCATCCCCGGCATCGGCCGTGAGTTCGTCACGGCGGTGTCCAACCGCGACTACACGGTGGTCATGGGGCTTACAATTTTCATCGGGTCGCTGATCATCGTCTGCAACCTGATTGCGGACCTGCTCTGCGCGCTCATCGACCCCAGAATCAAACTGACAGAATGAACGGGAAGAACGAATAAGATGCTGAAACCCGAAGAATACTTTGACCCGCTGCCGCCGGAGGACCGGGATACGGAGTTCATTGCGATGGAATCCAGATCCTTCGGACGGAATGTCTGGGACGCGTTTTCAAAAAACCGGCTTGCCCTGATGGGCCTGATCTGTCTGGCGCTGATTATCCTGGCGGCCCTGATCGGACCGCGGCTGTCCCCGTATCCCTATGACGGGATGGACGCCATGGCCCGCAACCAGCCGAGCTCAGCTGCCCATCTTTTCGGCACGGACCAGATGGGGCGGGATATCTTTACCCGGGTCCTGTACGGGACGCGGGTCAGCCTGATGGTGGGCTTTGCCTCCACGGCCCTGAACCTTGTGATCGGGGTGCTCTACGGCGGGATCGCGGGCTATGTCGGAGGGCGGACGGACATGATCATGATGCGCATTGTCGATGTGATCTATGCCGTGCCGGCCATGATTTACATGATCCTGCTGATGCTGATTTTCGGCTCCAACGTCTACAGCGTGATGCTGGGCATCTGTGTCAACGGCTGGGTCAACATGGCGCGGATCGTAAGGTCCCAGGTCATGACCCTGAAGGAGCAGGAATTTGCCGTGGCGGCCTTTGTCATCGGGGCGGACCGAAAGCGGATCCTCTTCCGCCATCTGCTGCTCAACTGCCTGGGGCCGGTGATCGTTACGGTGACGCTGATGATTCCGCAGGCAATCTTCAACGAAGCCTTCCTGAGCTTTATCGGCATCGGCATTTCCGCTCCCATGGCGAGCCTCGGAACGCTTGCCCAGGACGCCAGGATGCTTATGAACGTCTATCCCATGCAGATGGTCTGGCCGGTGCTGGTGATCTGCATTGTGATCTTTTCCTTGAATTTTATCGGAGAGGGGCTGGAAACGGCGCTGAATCCGAGGGGGAGGCGAGCATGACGGAACGCCTCCTGGATATCCGGAACCTGTCGGTGTCCTTCGACACGGCACAGGGAAAAGTCCGTGCCCTGCGGGATGTGAGTTTCCACGTGAACCGGGGAGAGATCCTCGGCCTCGTGGGGGAGAGCGGTTCGGGCAAGAGCGTCAGCATGCTCTCCTGCCTGGGACTGCTTCCGGGAAACGGACAGATCGACAGCGGCAGCATCCTTTTCGACGGGCAGGAGCTCTCGCCCGTGGGCCTCACGGGCCGGGACGCGCTGAAGCAGCACGAGGCCATGCTCCGCGCCATCCGCGGCAATCGCATCGGGATGATTTTTCAGGACCCGATGACCTATCTCAACCCGGTGCTCACCATCGGGACACAGCTGACCGAGGGCCTCACGGCGCACGGAACATGCAGCCGGAAGGAGGCCTGGCAGCGCGGCGTCGAGATGCTGCGCAAAGTCGGCATCTCGGAGCCCGAGCGGCGCATGAAGCAGTATCCCTACGAGTTTTCCGGCGGGCAGCGACAGCGCATGATCATCGCCTCGGCCCTGGCCTGCGAGCCGCAGCTGCTGATTGCCGACGAGCCCACCACGGCGCTGGATGTCACCGTACAGGCGCAGATCCTGGAGCTGATCCGGCGGCTGGCCCGGGAAAACGGGACCGCGGTCATCATGATCACCCATGACCTGGGGGTTGTGGCGTCGCTCTGCGACCGCATTGCGGTGCTCTACGGCGGAAAGGTCTGTGAGACCGGAAGCGCGGATGAAATCTTTTACGAAACAAAGCACCCGTATACCGCGGGACTCCTGAAGAGCGTCTCCCGCCGGACCGGTCCCGGAGGGAAAAGCGCCCGGGGCACGCTTACGTCCATCCCGGGTACGCCGCCCGACCTGCTGCACCTGGGGTCCGGATGCCCGTTCGCGGCGCGCTGCGTCGAGGCGATGAAGATCTGCCGGGATTATTTTCCGGCGGAGACCGCCTTCGGCGGGGAGCACAGCGCGGCCTGCTGGCTCTGGTGCAGGGAAAAGGCGGCGGAGCTCACGGCCGCACAGGACAGAGAGCGGGGTGAGCGCCATGACTGAACCCGTCATCCGCGTCGAGGGGCTGGAGAAGCATTTTCAGATCCGGACCGGAAGCCTCGGCCGGAAAGCACTGATCCATGCGGTCAACGGCGTCACGCTGGAAATTCAAAAGGGGGAAACTCTGGGCATCGTGGGAGAATCCGGCTGCGGCAAGAGCACGCTGGGCAGGACAATCCTGAAGGTCTGGGAGCCGGACGCCGGGCGCATCTGGTGCGACGGAACCGACATCACCGGGCTCAGCCAACGTCAGATGCGGCCGTGGAGACGCCGCATGCAGATGATCTTCCAGGACCCGTACGCATCCCTGAACCCGCGTTTCACGGTGGGAGAGCTGATCGCGGAGCCGATGGAGATCTACCGGACCCACGGCGAATCCGAGCAGCGGGAGAGGGTACAGGAACTGCTGGAGACGGTGGGACTGAAGCCGGATCACATCCGGCGGTATCCGCACGAGTTTTCCGGCGGCCAGAGACAGCGCATCGGCATCGCCCGGGCGCTGGCCCTGGAACCGGAGTTCATCGTCTGTGACGAGCCGATCTCGGCGCTGGATGTCTCCATCCAGGCGCAGATCGTGAGCCTCCTGGAGCGGATTCAGGACGAAAAGGGACTGTCCTATCTTTTCATCGCCCACGACCTGACCATGGTGCGGCATATCAGTCATCGCATCGGCGTGATGTACATGGGCGGGCTGGTGGAGATCGGACCGGCGGATGAGATCTGCGAGCACCCGATCCACCCCTATACAAAGCTTCTGATGTCCGCGATCCCGATTCCGGATCCGATCCAGGCCCGCCTGCAGCGTCCCCAGCTTCCCGAGGGCGAGGTGCCGAGCCCCATCCATCTTCCGGCCGGCTGCCCCTTTGCACCGCGCTGCCCGCACGCCAAGCCGGAGTGCCGGGAGACGGTGCCGCCGCTGAAGGATGCGGGCGGACGCCAGGTGGCGTGTTTCCTGTGAGTGTTCATCGGGGAGCGTCCCCGTTGACATATTTGAAACGGAGGTAAACAAAATGAAACGTGTCAGAAAAATCCTTGCAGTTCTGCTGGTTCTGGCTCTGGCCGCCGCGCCGATGACCTGTGCTTCGGCCGAGGG
>CADAPN010000070.1 GCA_902789835.1 Oscillospiraceae bacterium | reverse complement strand
CCTCGACACGTGCATAGGGGAACATGTTGCGGAAATCCTGAACCGTATAGGTCTTGCCGTCGGGGCTCTGGAAGTTCCAGCTGAACTTGCTGTATCCGGCTGCAGCGGCGGTGAAGATCGCGTTGTCGCCGACGAAGCGAACTTCATCGGTCGGGCTCTTGGTGACGGTGACGGCATTGTTGTCTGCGAAGGCTATGGTTCCGACAGAGAGAACCAGAACAAGGATAAGCATGACAGAAATCAGTTTTTTCATTTTATATATCTCCTTTAGATGAGTGATTTTTAATTTGATTTGCGGTGCTTTTCTTGAGCACGTGCGGAGTATAGCACCCCGATTATCACAGAACCGTCACATAAAAATGAAAAACTGACACATGTGCACAGGGGACAGTTTTCCCTGTGGAAAATTATATGGATCGCTGCTCTCAGCGGTATAATATGTTGTTGAAAAAAGCGCGATATTATGCTAAAATACTCTGTCTGATTCCTTATTAAAAAGAACATTTAAAAGGATAGGTGAACACTATCTACTTAAAGGCACTGGAAATACAAGGGTTCAAGAGTTTCGCGGACAAGACCCGCCTCACCTTCGAGAAGGACATCACGGCCATCGTGGGTCCCAACGGTTCGGGCAAGTCCAACATCTCCGACGCGGTTCTCTGGGTCATGGGGGAACAGCGTACCAAGGCCCTGCGCGGCAATAAGATGGAGGATGTCATCTTCGGCGGAACCGAAGTGCGCTCCCCAATGGGATTTGCACAGGTTTCCCTGATTCTCGATAACTCGGAACACCTCTTTGAGACGGAAGGCAGTGAGCTTATGCTCACCCGCCGCTACTATCGCAGCGGCGAGAGCGAATATTATATCAACAAGGAACCGGTCCGCCTGAAGGACATCAACGGCCTCCTGATGGACACGGGCCTCGGCCGCGACGGCTACTCCATCATCGGCCAGGGGAAGATTGCCGATATCATCTCCACCAAGAGCACGGACCGTCGGGAAGTCTTTGAAGAGGCTGCCGGGATTTCCCGCTACCGCTATCGGAAAGAAGAAGCCGAGCGCAAGCTGGAAAAGACGGAAGAGAATCTCGTCCGCATCAACGACAAAATTGAAGAACTGGAGCTCCAGGTCGGCCCGTTGAAGGAGCAGTCCGAAAAGGCAAAGAAATACCTGGTGCTGCGCGACGAGCTCCGCATCCGGGAGATTTCCGTGTGGCTGGCCACGCTGGACAAACTGCGGGCACAGTCCGAAGCGGTCCGACAGGAGTATGAGCAGCTTTCCGAAGAGCTGACCCGTGCCAAGGCGGAGCTGGATTCGGTCTATGTCTCGGGCGACAGCCTGACCGAGCGCATGCACCGGAAGGATGTGGAGTCCGAGGAAGCGCGGGAGCGCCTCTCGGCCGCGGAAGCGAGGCTCTCGACCTGTGAGGCGGAAGCGGCGGTGCTGAACGCCAATATCGAAAGCAGCATCGAAAATGTTCAGCGGATCCAGAAGGATCTGGAACAGCAGCGCAGCCGCGTGGAGGAGATCCGATCCGAAATCCGCCACGGACAGGAGCGGATCCGGGAGATCGAGGAAGAAAAGGAAAATCTGGCCGGTCGGATGCAGGAGGCGGAAAACGTCCTGAAGGGCTGCCAGATGAAGCTGAGCAGCCGCGAGGCCATGCTGAAGCAGCAGACGGACCAGTTTAACGCCGCAACGGTGGAACGCAACAGCGCCGAAGCGCGCGTGCGGATCCTGAGCGATATGCAGCGGGATTTTGAAGGCTATTCCAAAGCGGTCAAGTCCGTCATGCGGGAAGCAAACCGCGGCACCCTCCGGGCGATTTACGGCCCGGTGTCCGGCCTCATCCGAACGGATGGGGAGCTGGCCCTCGCCATCGAAACCGCCCTCGGCAGCGCCGGACAGAACATCGTCGTCGGCACGCAGAATGACGCGCGCCTGGCGATTGAAATGCTCCAGCGACAGGATGCCGGCCGCGCGACCTTCCTTCCGCTGGATACCATCCGCGGCAGCAGGCTTCAGGAGGTTCCGGAGCGGGATCCCGGCTTCGTGGGACTGGCCTCGGAACTTGTGGACTACGATCCCAAGTACGAGCAGATCATCCTGAACCTGCTGGGCAAGACCGTGATTGCCGAACGGCTCTCCGATGCGATTCGCATGTCGAAGACCAGCGGGAACCGCCTGCGCATTGTCACGCTGGACGGACAGATGATTCATTCCGGCGGCTCCATGACCGGCGGAAGCAGCATCCGCAGCAGCGGAATCCTGTCTCGGGCAAGCGAACTTGAACAGCTGAAGCAGGATCTTCTGCACCTGCAGAAAAAGCAGGAAAACGCGCAGGAACTGCTGGACAATACCCGCCGCGCCACAGAGAAGCTTCAGTATGAGCTCTCCATGGCCCAGGAAGACCAGAGCCGCCTGCTTCAGGATATGGCGGCGCTGGATGCCGAACGGCGCTCGGTGGATGCCTCGACCCAGCAGTTTACGGTATTGCTCAATGCCATTGACGGGGACAGCGACCTGCGGCGCAGCACCATCGCGGCGGCGGAACGCCAGACGGAGAGCTTCCGGGAGCGCCTGAAAGAGAAGCTGGAACAGAAAAAGACGATCCAGGCGGATGTGGACCGCGAGAAGGCGGAGATCCGCAGAATCAGCGACGAAAAGCTGGAGCTGGAAGGGAAGCGGACCAAGACGGACAAGCTGGCCCAGCAGCTCAACGCCGACATCAACGACCTGGAACGCCGGGTCTCCCGCGCGGAGCAGAAAAAGGTCACCGCCGATCTGGAAGAGAAGCAGATTATCGACAAACTCTGGGACAGCTATGAACTCAGCCACACGGCGGCCCAGACCCTGCGCCAGCCGGTGGAGAACCTGCAGAAGGCCAACAAGGAGATTACCGATCTGCGCCGGCAGATGAACGCGCTCGGCACCCCGAACCTCGGGGCCATCGAGGAGTATGAACGGGTTAATACCCGCTACGAATTCCTGCGGGAGCAGCGGGACGACGTGGAGAAGGCGAAGAACGAACTCGTCGGCGTGATCCGCGACATCACCCATGACATGGAAACCATCTTCGTCGAACGCTTCCGCCGAATCGACGAATGCTTCCGGGATACCTTCCGGGACCTCTTCGGCGGCGGCAAGGCGGCGCTGGTTCTCGAGGATGAGAATGACGTCCTGAACTGCGGCATCGACATCCGGGTTCAGCCGCCGGGCAAGGCGGTTTCGACCATCAGCCTGCTCTCCGGCGGAGAAAAAGCCTTCGTTGCGATTGCGCTCTATTTTGCAATCCTGAAGGTGCGTCCCACACCCTTCTGCATCATGGACGAGATCGAAGCGGCGCTGGATGAGGAAAACGTCAGCCGCTATGCGCAGTATATGCGGCATTTTGCAGATAAAACACAGTTTCTGGTCATCACGCACCGCCGCGGAACCATGGAAGAAGCGGATATGCTCTACGGGGTGACCATGCAGGAAAAAGGCGTCTCCACGGTCCTTAGTCTGGACCTTGAGGCGGCAAAGAAGACAATAGAGGAGTAATTATGGGACTGTTTGACAAGCTGTTCGGAGGCCTCGGAAAGACCAGACAGCAGATCGATCTGGAAGAGCTGTTTCAGGGCTATGCCCCGGACAGCGAAGAATTCTATGAGAATCTGGAAGAGATGCTGATCCTCTCGGACGCCGGGATGGAAACGGCGGAGCGCGTGGACTATCTCATGCACAGGAAAACATGGGAAGACCGTTACCGCAAGGGGGAAGAAGCCCGCGAGGGCCTCATCAAGATCCTCACGGGACTTCTGGATGTGGGAGAAACGGAGCTGAAGCTGACGACCAAGCCTTCCGTCATCCTGATGGTTGGCGTGAACGGCGTCGGCAAGACCACCACCATCGGAAAGCTCGCCCACCAGCTGATTGATTCCGGAAAGAAAGTCATGCTCTGCGCGGGCGACACCTTCCGTGCCGCGGCGGCGGAGCAGCTGGGCATCTGGGCGGAGCGCTCCGGGGCGGACTTTGTCCGCCACGAAGAGGGAAGCGACCCCGCGGCCGTGGTCTATGACGGAATCTGCGCGGCCAAGGCCCGCGGAACCGACGTGATCCTCATTGACACCGCGGGACGTCTGCACAACAAGGCCAACCTCATGAACGAGCTGAACAAGATCCGCCGCATCATCGACCGGGAGCTCCCGGATGCCGATGTAGAGACACTGATGGTGCTTGACGCGACCACCGGCCAGAACGGCCTGCTGCAGGCCAAGCAGTTTCTTGAGACCTGCGGCATTACCGGCATCGTCCTGACCAAGCTTGACGGTACGGCCAAGGGCGGCATCGTCTTTGCCATTGCCAACGAGTGCAAGCTTCCGGTGAAGTATGTCGGCGTCGGCGAGGGCATCGACGATCTGATCCCGTTCGACGGAAAGAACTTTGTCGAAGCGCTGTTCAAAGAATAAAGAGGAGAAGCCCGGTATGACAAGCAAGGAACGTGCAAGGCTGAAGGGCCTTGCTTCAACGGCAGACACCATTGTCCAGATTGGAAAGAGCGGCATTACCGAGAACGTTGTCGCATCTGTGGACGCAGCCCTGACCGCGCGGGAGCTGGTGAAGGGAAAAGTCCTGGAGAGCAGCATGCTGACTGCACGGGAAGCCTGTGAACAGCTGGCCGAAGCCCTCGGCGCCGAAGCGGTGCAGGCAATCGGAACTAAGTTCGTGCTCTACCGCAGGAAACCGGAATGAACGACGGCTCAGAAGACAGAACAGGCATGGAAATTGCCGTTTACGGCGGAAGCTTCAATCCGCCGCATCTCGGGCACCGCGAGGCGGTGATTACGGCGCTGGATACGCTGAATCCGGATCTGCTGCTGATCATGCCCGATCACGAACCGCCGCACAAGGAAATGGAAGAGGGGAGCCCGACCCCGGAGCAGCGCCTTGAGCTCTGTCGGATGACCTTCGGGGATCTGGACCGGGTGGAGGTTTCGGCCCTGGAGCTGGAGCGGAACGGAAAAAGCTACACCTATGACACGGTGTTGGAGCTGCAGGAGCGTTATCCCGGCGCAAGCCTGACCCTGGTGGTCGGAACCGACATGATCCTCACGTTCGAGGAGTGGTACCACTTCGAGTACCTGCTGGCGCATTGCCGCATCGCCGCCCTGGCGAGGGACCTTGAGGACGAGGAGAAACTTCGGGAAGCGGCGGAACATCTTCGAAGCTGCTACGGCGCGGAGATCATCCTGCTGGAGCACGCGCCGCTGCCGATGAGCTCCACCGAGCTGCGCGGGATGCTGCGCCGGCGTCTCGGGGCGGAGTCCATCCACGAGGAGGCCTATGCCGCCATCATCCGAAACCGTTTCTATGATGCGGCCCCGGAACTGAGCTGGCTGAGAGAGCGGGCGTACACCATGCTGGATGAACGGCGCATCGCCCATGTGGCCGGCTGTGAGAGCGAAGCCATCGAACTGGCGCGCCGCTGGGGCGAGGATCCGGAGACCGCCGCCGAGGCGGGGATTCTTCATGATATTACCAAACGTCTTTCTCATGAAGAACAGTTGAACTTGTGTGAAAAATATGCTATTATTTGCGACAGCGCCGAGCGCGCAACGCCGAAGCTGCTGCACGCGAAGACGGGCGCCGCAGTTGCGAAGGAGCTTTTCGGGGTCCGTGATCCCGTATATGAAGCGATCCGCTGGCATACCACCGGCAAGGCCGATATGACGCTCCTGGAGAAGATTATCTACCTGGCCGATTATATTGAGCCCACCAGAGACTTTCCCGGCGTGGATGCGCTTCGGGAACTGGCCTATGAGGACCTGGACCGCGCCATGCTTCTCGGACTGCAGATGACCATTGAGGAGGTTCGCTCTCACGGAGAGGAACCGTATATCGACACGATAACCGCCTGCGCCTGGTATGAAGAGCGCATTTCAGAAAGGAGAGACTGATATGTTGACACCGGAAGAAATCACAGCTGTCGCCTATCGCGCATTGGAAGACAAGAAAGCAAAAGACGTTAAAATCCTGAAGACGGCGGAGCATACGGTTCTGGCAGACTACTTTGTAATCTGCAACGGCAGTTCCTCCACCCACATCAAGGCTCTTGTCGACGAAGTGGACAAGCAGCTCTCCGAAGCCGGAGAGCCGCCGATCCGGAGAGAAGGTCTCCGCTCGGATATCTGGGTCCTGATGGATTTCGGCAGTGTGATCGTTCACATCTTTACCGATGAAGCCAGAAAGTTCTATGATCTGGAGCGGCTGTGGAGCGATGCAGAGGCGGTGACGCCCTCATCCCTTCCGAGCCCCTGATAAGGGGCTGCCAATCCGGAACGCTTCCGGCATACGTACAGACAGAAATCTAATTACGATTTACTGCCTTTGCCATCAAACACCCGCCCTTCGGGCGGGGGATAGATCAGGCATGAGAGGCATACAGAAATCTGATTACGATTTTGCTGCCTTTACCATCAACCACCCGCCCTTCGGGCGGGAGGTTTATATCCTTTCATATTCGAGGTGTATGTATAAAAATGAAGTACGATTTTGCTGCTGTTGAGAAGAAATGGCAGGATAAGTGGGAAGAAACCAAACCCTATGCCGCGATCACGGGAGACCCCAGACCCAAGTTCTACGGCCTGATTGAGTTCCCGTATCCCAGCGCCGCCGGCCTCCATGTCGGTCACCCGCGTCCCTTCACCGCAATGGACATCATCACGCGCAAGAAGCGCATGGACGGCTACAACGTCATTTTCCCCATCGGCTATGACGCCTTCGGCCTCCCGACCGAGAACTTCGCCATCAAGAACCATATTCACCCCTCAATTGTTACGCGAGACAACATCGCCAACTTCACCCGCCAGCTCAAGATGCTGGGCTACGGTTTCGACTGGGACCGTGTTGTCAATACGTCCGATCCCAACTACTACAAGTGGACTCAGTGGATCTTCCTGCAGATGTTCAAGCACGGTCTGGCCTACAAGACCACCATGCCCATCAACTGGTGCACCAGCTGCAAGGTTGGCCTTGCAAACGAGGAAGTCGTCGACGGTGTGTGCGAGCGCTGCGGCGGCGAGGTTGTCCGCAAGGAAAAGAGCCAGTGGATGCTTCGCATCACCGCCTATGCCGATCGCCTGATCGACGATCTGGACGATCTGGATTATATTGAGCGCGTCAAGATTCAGCAGAAGAACTGGATCGGCCGTTCCACCGGCTGCGAGGTCACCTTCAAGACCAATACGCCGGACGATGTGACCGTCTACACCACCCGTGCCGACACCCTCTTCGGCGTGACCTATATGGTCATCTCCCCGGAGCATCCGCTTCTTCCGAAGTGGAAGGATCAGATCGAGAACTGGGATGAGGTCACGGCTTATCAGGCTGCCGCGGCAAAGAAGTCCGATTTCGAGCGCGGCGAACTGAACAAGGAAAAGACCGGTGTCCTGCTGAAGGGCATTGAGGTGACCAACCCGGCCACCGGCAAGGTTGTTCCGATGTTTGTCTCCGACTACGTCCTCATGGGTTACGGTACCGGTATCGTCATGGGCGTACCGGGTCACGACCAGCGCGACTGGGAGTTTGCAACCAAGTTCGGCCTGCCCATCGTTGAGGTTGTCAGCGGCGGCGATATCACCAAAGAAGCTTTTGTCGCCAAGGACGACAGCGCCGTTATGGTCAATTCCGGCTTCCTCAACGGCATGACCGTGAGAGAGGCCATCCCCGCCATGAAGAAATACGTCGTGGAGCAGGGCTACGGCAAGGAAAAGGTCAATTACAAGCTGCGCGACTGGGTCTTCTCCCGTCAGCGCTACTGGGGCGAACCGATCCCCCTGGTCAACTGCGAGAAGTGCGGCTGGGTTCCCCTGGATGAGAGCGAGCTGCCCCTGGTTCTGCCCAACGTGGAGAGCTATGAGCCCACCGACGACGGTGAAAGCCCCCTGGCCAAGATGACCGACTGGGTCAACACCACCTGCCCGAAGTGCGGCGGCCCGGCCAAGCGCGAGACCGACACCATGCCCAACTGGGCCGGCTCCTGCTGGTACTATCTGCGCTATATGGATCCGAACAACGACGAAGCGCCCTTCTCCAAGGAAGCCGAGGAATATTGGGGGCCGGTCGACTGGTACAACGGCGGCATGGAGCATACCACGCTCCACCTGCTGTACAGCCGCTTCTGGCACAAGTTCCTCTATGACATCGGCGTGGTCCACACCAAGGAGCCCTATGCCAAGCGTACCTCCCACGGCATGATCCTCGGCCGCAACCCGCATTATGTCGGCTATGCCGAGACCGAAGAAGAGAAGCAGGCTCTGATCGACCATTACGGCAGCGAAGCCTTTCGCACCTCGGTCAAGATGTCCAAGTCCCTCGGCAACGTCGTGAACCCGGATGATGTCATCAAGGAATACGGCACCGACACGATGCGCGTGTATATCATGTTCATCGGCGACTTTGAGAAGACTGCCACCTGGTCGGATGAAGCCGTGAAGGGCTCCAAGCGCTTCCTCGACCGCTGCTGGAACCTGCTGGAGCTGGTCAGGGACGACCAGGCCGTGACGCCGAAGAACGAGGCCCTGATCCACAAGACGATCAAGAAGGTCGGCGACGACATCCTTGACCTCAAGATGAACACCGCCATCGCCGCGCTCATGACCCTGGTCAATGCCTATTATACCAACGGCTGCACCAAGGGCGACCTCAAGCCCCTGATCCTGATGCTGAGCCCCTTTGCACCGCACCTCGCCGAGGAAATGTGGGAGCAGACCGGCTTTGCCGCCGCGGAAGGCAAGATGGCCATGCAGATGTCTTGGCCGGAGTATGACGAGAAGAAGACCGTCGACGCCGAGCACGAGATGGCCGTCCAGGTCAACGGCAAGCTCCGCAGCACCATCGTGGTGTCCAACGACGCCGATGAGGAGACGGTCATCGCCGCCGCTCTGGCCGATGAAAAGATCCAGCGTCAGATGGCCGGAATGAAACTGGTCAAGACCATCGTGGTGAAAAACAGAATCATCAATCTTATTCTGAAAAAAGAAAACTGATTGTTGACAAACCACGTCTGAACCGTTATAATACCTCTGTTGAAGCCAAGGGAGGGAGGGAAATCAGTGTCTGAAATTTACGTGAAGGAGAACGAGTCTCTGGACAATGCGTTGAAGAGATTCAAACGCAGCTGCGCGAAGTCCGGCGTCCTGGCCGATCTGCGCAAGAAGGAATATTACCAGAGCCCGAGCGTAAAGCGCCGCAAGAAATCGGAAGCTGCGCGCAAGAATAAAAATAAGCGTTACTACTAATCCTTTCTAAAGAAGTCCCCGAGAGTGTCAGGTGTTCCTGAACTTTCGGGGCTTCTTCATATCCGGGCTGAAAGCAGGAAGGCTCCTGACCGCTGCCCGGGATTTCCTGCGGGGAATCTTCCAGAGAACGGGAGCCGTTTATCCGACAAAACAGAAAACAAAAAAGCCGCCCTTCGGCGGCACAAACGACAACGGAAGCTCATGAATGCGATACGCAAGACAAAAAAGAAGTAAGCCCCGACTGCAACATCCATTCGCACAATCAGGGCTTACTTCTCTGAATTTTTCGTATCTAACATCCTGAGACCTCGCTTTCTTCCGGCTGTCCCCATTGCGTCATTCCTGCAATCACTTCTCAAACATCATCATCTGCGGCTCGCGCATGTCTCGTAAGTGAGACCCTCTTGTGTTGGAATGTCGCTATCCTGATCCTCAATGGAGCTCACCCAACCCCACTTCGTCGGGTGCTTTTTAAGAAGTTCTGACTTCTTTGTTTTGTTGAGTATATGATACACGAAAAAAGAATTTGGTGCAAGAGGCAGAAATTGACAAAAATCACAATCCCGATTTGTACAGAACGGCGAAAATTGTGAGGAATGGATAAAAACGCTTGACCATATTTTAAGTCCTATAGTAAGATACAAAACTACGGTTGACTCATGCTCCCATTTTTGCTTGCTATTCCGTGCTGATTCTGGTAAAATATAAGAAAACAGATTAACTTTTTGACAGGCGGCAGGCTCTCCTGACCGCAGGAGGAGCGTAGTTGGACAGGTTATTCCATCGAAAGTTAAAGGTCTTTGCCTTGGGGCTCGTTTTGACGCTGGCCGTGTTTCTGCTATGCGGCTGTGCGGGGAAGGGCACTCAGACGCAGAACGATGAGCTTTCGGAAAATAATGAAACGCCTGACCCTTCCGCATCGGCGGAGCTGCAGCAGACAGACGGGACGGTTACGACCGAGCCTGAGGAGGCTGCCGAACCGGCACCCGCGGAGCCATCCCCGGAAGCAAGCCCGGAACCGACACCGATGCCGATGTTTGACATCGTTGACGGAAGAACCATTTATCTCAGCATCACGGAAGAGGAGTTCATCGAAATTGCGGAGTTCCTGCGCAAAGGGCTGGGCGTGAATGACGCGGCTCTGGCCGGTGTCCTGGCCAATCTGCAGGGGGAGTCAGGATTCAATCCTCATAAGATCGGAGACAGCGGGGAAGCCTACGGCCTCTGCCAGTGGCAGGGGGCGCGGCTGAACCAGATGGTGGAATACTGTGAAGAGCATGGCTATAATCCGGTGAGCCTGGAAGGTCAGTTGAATTTTCTGATTCATGATCTGAAAAACAACTATATCTATGCCTATGATCAGGTCCGTCTCTGCGAAGATTCGGAAAACGGGGCCTTGCAGGCGACCTATAATTTCTGCGCCTATTACGAGGCGCCGGCGGATCCGGGGGCAGAGAGCGTAGAACGTGAAGAATGGACGAAACTCCTGATTTACCCGAAATTGAATGAACTGAAAAACAAAGACTGAATAAAAGATATCCGGCGGGATGGGGGATTGACAAATGGCTATGAGAAGCTGTCCGGAATGCCTGAACCAGATTGACGAGAACGCGAGTGTCTGCCCGCACTGCGGACATGTCCTTTCTGGGGATGAACCGAAAAACAACAGTGTTGAAGTTTATCTGGAGGAACGACGCTGGACCTTTGGAAACACGCTGATCGCAGTGCTTCTGGTCCTGCTGATTGCGGGCCTTGGCTACCTGCTCTATATCTACGGCCTGAAGCAGCCCTATGAGGATGCGATGAAGTATTACGAAGAAGAGAAAACCGCCTATGAACAGCAGGTCCAGGAATACCAGGGCTTTGCGGAACAGGTTGCCCAGGCCAATCTGGAACTGGATGCGAAAATCGACTATCTTCGCACGATCATCAATTCCGGGGATGAACCGATGGACCAGCGGCTGACGGCCAATGCGGCCGAGGTGGTCAGAAGGGCGGAGGGACTGCGCGTGACACCGCCCGTGATTACGGCGGCGGAGGTCCCGGCACCGGCGAAGGATTCCATCTTCCACGCCAAGGATATTCGCGAGACCGGCCGGATTGTGGACCAGCAGCGTTTCAGCCTGTATCAGCAGTATTCCGACATGCAGGTTCCCGATTACAGCCAGGTGATCGCCACGATTGACCGGGTGGCGGAGGAGCTGAAGGCGAGCATCCAGGAGAAAAAAGACAGTGATGCAGCCGCGGAAGCCGCCACCGAGGCGGCCGCGGAAGCCGCTTCCCGTCAGATCAGGGAGCTGCTGGACAACTACCAGTCCTTTATGGATGAGTATATTACCTTCATGGTCATCTATGACCGCAGCGATCCGGATCAGATCCAGCGTGCCGATGAGCTGCAGACGACCTTTGTGACTTATGTCAAGCAGATTCGGGCCATTGACACCAAGAAGCTGACCGAAGCCGATCGGAGCTATTTCCAGATGGTAACGGAAAGCATTTCCCAGCAGATGGCGGAGAACAACATTCAGGAGCCGGAATACATCCCCTGAACCGCAGAAAGCGAAAGAACAAATGACTCAGGCGTCGGTTCGGAAAAGACCGGCGCCTGAATGATCTGTGATGCTACTGTGACGCTGTGCATGATAGGATGAGTTCAAAAAAGGCAGGGAGGGCTGAACATGAAGGAAAACAAGACTTTGCTCAACTGGATGATTGCGCTCAGTCTCTTTGTGATCTGGGGAAATATCATCAGTCTTTTCCTTTCCGGCGATCAGCATGATGCCGTGATCAAGCTGATCGATTTTGTGTCGCTGCTGTTTGCACTAGTGGTGCTGATTTCAGCCGTCCGCGGAAAGGGAAAAAGCGGAAACAAGGATAAAGAGTGAATCCGAGGCCGCGTCATGCGGGAATGCGCAGGCGCATACATGAATTATCATCGGAGGGACGTATGGACGAAGTGAATATCAGATCGAGCCTGTTACAAAACGCAGTTGCCGGAATCATCACGAAGGTAATCCGAGAGAAGACCGGCTATCATCCCCAGCTCCAGTTCAACGACGGAATCCGCATTACATACGACGGGGACAAGGCGAAGGTCCACCTGAATGTAGATGCAGAGCTGAAAAAGGAAGATCTTGAAGCCATCCTCAGGAAACTGGTCTGAAACAGAATACCCGTGAAGCAGAAGCTGACGGTGAAGCAGAAAGAAAAACCTCGAAATCATAAGATTTCGGGGTTTTTTGGTGCGTGAGGCGGGACTGGAACCCTTCGTGCTGCCCACGAACATAGAAAAGTCGCAGTTAAATATAGAGTCCGGTCCTATGTTCGCAAATGAGGCGGATATGCCTTGAAGTCATTGCTTGCTTAACCTTAATATGGTAATATTATATGGCGAGAGGAGGTGTTGGAGCTTGGATTTTGACAGAGAGAAGGAACTTGAAAATGCCGGTATCGATGTATTTGTATTTTCTCTGATGAACGAAGACGAGCGCAGGGAAGACCTTGAAGATGCGTTTCATGCCCCGGATGATTATGACCTTATCGAATACGATACCAGCTTCAACGCCTGGAGCAATCTTCAAAATGCAGGATCTATGTGCCATTGCTATGTATGGAGCAATGATCCGTTTAAGTGTATAATCAGGAGAGAATCATGATCTATATCGGGTGCCATCTGTCCGTGACGGACGGCTATGAAGCGATGGGGAAGACAATGGTAGAGTTTGGCGGGAATACGTTTGCCTTTTTTACCAGAAATCCCCGCGGCGGAAAAACAAAGAACATCACGGCGGAAGATGCCGCAGCGCTGTGTGAGCTGCTAAAAAAGGAGCACTTCGGCCCCTTGGTCGCTCACGGCAGCTATACAATGAACTTGTGTTCCTCAAAGCCGGAAACAAGACAGAACGGATTTGAAATGCTTGCCCAGGATCTGCAGAGAATGGAGCTGATCCCGGGAAACCTTTATAATTTCCATCCCGGAGCACACACAGGACAGGGGATTGAGGCCGGAATCAAACAGATTGCGGAGGCACTGAATCAGTTGCTGAAGCCGGATGTGAACACAACTGTTCTGCTGGAGACCATGGCAGGCAAGGGCTCTGAAGTGGGTGGGACATTCGAAGAACTGGCGGAGATCATAGAACGTGTCGAATGCAAAAAAAGATGGGGATTTGTTTTGATACCTGTCATACATGGGATGCCGGATATGATATTGTAAATGACTTCGATGGGGTCCTGAAGCATTTTGACGAAGTGATCGGGCTGAACAGACTGAAAGCAATCCACTTCAATGACAGTAAGAATCCCTGCGGAGCTCACAAAGACCGCCATGAAAAGCTTGGACAGGGCTTCATAGGCGCGGAGGCAATGAAAAATATTGCGTGTCATCCGTTGCTGCAGGGACTTCCGTTCATCCTGGAGACACCAAACGATGATGAAGGCTACATAGAAGAGATTCACACTGTTTTGGAATGGTTTACATAATATTCTTGCTCGGATGAAATTACGGAGGATAAGAACTTGAGACAGCAGAAATTGATTATTACCAATAACGCACCGGCTGTACTAGGCTTTGCGCTTGCATGTCTTGCGGCCTTGCTCATAAACCAGTTTACAGGAGGCAAAGCCAATAAGCTCCTGTTTATGACATATCATTCATCTTTGAAGAATGTCCTGACATACGTTCGCTTCTTTACACACGTCCTAGGGCATAGCAGTTGGACTCATTTCATAGGAAACATGTCTTATATTCTGCTCCTGGGGCCTGCTCTGGAAGAAAATACGGACCATCGAAGATCTTCGAAGTCATTGGTATTACAGCGCTGGTGACCGGGCTGGTGAACTGGTTCTTTTTCCCGAACGTGGCCCTGTGCGGAGCAAGCGGTGTCGTATTCGCCTTCATTCTTCTGATCTCGTTTGCAAATGTAAGATCTGGTGGGATACCCGTGACGGTTATTCTGGTTGCGTTAATATTCCTCGGTGAACAGGTCTATGACGGAATCTTTATTCGGGACAATGTTTCGAATCTCTCCCATGTCCTTGGCGGGTTCGTAGGAGCTGTTGCAGGCTATAATCTGAATCTTCGAAGATGATCTAACTCCTTCCTTTTTGAGCCGAAATAATCTATAAGAAAAGTTTGCTCTGTCAGGTCAACACTTTATATAGATGACAGTGACCGCTTCCCATCTCCCCACATAATAAGACAGGGAGGAGCTCAACATATCCAATCACAATTTTATATCGTAAATCTAGTGCTGCTTGCTACAGTATGGTTAGCTCAGTATGGTTACACGCAGAAGTGACGGCATAAGGGTGGTTATTACAACAAAAAGTCGTTTGACTTTTTGCTGTAACATGCTATAATTTGGTTATGATTTTTGTGAGGTGATGGGCGTGTATCGTTTCGGTATTGAGGAACTAAAGAAGTGGAAAACAAGAAAACACCGCAAACCTCTTATTATTCGAGGTGCGCGGCAGGTGGGAAAGACATGGCTCATGAAGGAATTCGGGTCAAAATTCTACACACAATATGTATATATCAATTTTGATAACAATGAACGAATGAAAAATCTGTTTGAAGGTGATCTGGATGTTCAGCGCATTATTATAGGACTTGAACTCTATGCAGGGTACAAAATTGATCCCGACAATATGTTGTTGATATTTGATGAAATCCAAGAAGTGCCCAAAGCGCTTACGAGCCTCAAATATTTCAATGAAAATGCACCGCAGTATCAAATCGTATGTGCAGGGAGTCTGCTCGGCATTGCGCTTCATGAGGGCACCTCCTTTCCTGTGGGGAAAGTTGAATTTCTGGACCTATACCCTCTGTCCTATTATGAGTTTATGATGGCTCTTGGCAAGGAAAGGTTTGTTACCCTCTTACAAGGTCGGCAATACTCCTTCGCCACGGATTTTAAACAGGAGTATATCGATTCGCTTAAGCAATATTACTATGTTGGCGGGATGCCGGAGGTTGTCCAGGCCTTTGCTGATAACAGAGACTTCAATGAGGTTCGTACCATTCAACGACGCATTCTGTCTGCTTATGAACAGGATTTCTCAAAGCACGCGCCAAACGAAGCAGTTCCACGCATACGTATGCTTTGGAACAGCATACCCGCTCAACTGACAAAGGAGAACAAAAAATTCATCTATGGCTTAATAAAGGAAGGTGCTCGCGCGAAAGAATATGAGCTTGCGCTACTTTGGCTTACCGACTGCGGGTTAGTTCACAAAGTACACCGTGTGACTGTACCGAATCTCCCACTGAAAGCATATGAAGACATAAAAGCTTTTAAGCTGTTCTTTGTCGATGTAGGACTGCTTTCCTGTATGGTTGGACTCAAACAGGGCGTGTTACTTGACGGGAACGAGTTATTCAAAGAATTCAAAGGAGCACTCACAGAACAATATGTGCTTCAAGAATTAAAGACACTAAAAGGCATTAACACTTATTACTGGACGGCAGACCGCGGTACTGCAGAAGTGGACTTTGTAATTGATAACGGTGACGACGTGTTTCCGGTTGAGGTTAAAGCCGAGATTAATTTACAGGCCAAAAGTTTAAAGGTTTACCGAGAAAAGTTTCATCCGATGAAATCAATTAGGACCTCTATGGCAGACTACAGAGATGAGGGTTGGCTTCTAAATCTTCCGCTTTGGGCATTGGAGAATATAGAGACGCTTTGAGGACTCGCTTTCCCTAAAAGGAGAGAATAAGATGGAGTTTAGCTTAGGAAGCATGGAGAGACGTAAAAAGTCTCTCCATCACGTTCCAAGATGTTCAAATCTGGTGCTCAAAAAATGAAAACACAGAATTTCATCACTTTTGGATAGAAAAAGCCCCGAAATCATAAGATTTCGGGGCTTTTGGTGCGCGAGGCGGGACTTGAACCCGCACGCCCGGAGTGAGCACTAGAACCTGAATCTAGCGAGTCTGCCAATTCCACCACTCGCGCATTTCCTG
>CADAPN010000069.1 GCA_902789835.1 Oscillospiraceae bacterium | reverse complement strand
AGGTACATCTTCAGATCGACTTCGTCCTTGAAGTTCTGGTTGAACTGGGAGGCGGTGGAGATGTTCCGGCTGACCTGCGAGAGGGAGAGACTGGAGATCAGGAGGACCAGCAGCAGAAAGACGGAGAGCAGGCACAGCGGGACGGCCAGATGCAGAATCAGATCCCGCAGTCTGGCTGAAATGGAATTTCTATCGGTCTGTTTCCCGATTCCTCTCATGATCGCTGTCTCCCGCCCGATATTCCCGGGGCGTGCAGCCCTGGGTCTTCTTGAATACAAAACTGAAATAACGGGGATCCTTGTAGCCCACTTCCGCCGCGATCTCTCCGCTGCGCTTGTTGCTCTGGCGAAGGAACTGCTTGGCCCGGGTCATGCGCTTCATGGTCAGGTATTCCACAAAGGACTGGCCCATGCTCTGGCTGAAGACGGCGCTGAGGTAGTTGGTGCTGACATTGATGGCCTTTGCCACATTGTTCAGAGAGATGTTTTCATCCGTATAATGCTGGTCAATGTACTGGACGGCACTGCTGACGATGCTTCCGCTCTGCTTTTTGGTCTCCTCGTCGCGCAGGCTGATCGATGCGTACAGCACATCCCGGAAGTAGCGCTTCAGGCTCTCGCCGCTCAGGTCGATCTCCGCCGGGGGCAGCCTGCGGAGCAGGCTCTCCCGGTCCAGGCCGAGCTCCCTCACGGCGGCCAGGGCGTTGATGCGCGCGCTGAGAATCAGATAGTGCCGGAACATCATGGAGTCGACAGCGGAACCGAGATCGCCGAAAAACTCCGTGACAAAATCGTCAAGCTCTTCCAGCAGGCCCTTTTCCACGAAGCCTGTGATGATGGAAGGATCCAGCTTCCCCGCATCGACGGCGCTGTAGCTTTCTCCCGAGGCGCGGTTCTGACGGAGAAGATCCACGTTCAGAACATGCTGCCGCGGGATCAGGTGGCGGAAGGCGAGCGCGTGGCTGACCGCCGCGTAGCACTGATGCAGGCCGCTGAGGCGTGTGACGGGAGTTCCGACCGCCACGTGCCAGTCAACCGAAAGATCCCTGCTGCCGCAGTGCTGGCCGATGGCTTCGACACACTGGTCGGTCAGTGCCCGGACCTCCTCCGCCGTGCCCTTGATCAGGACCGCATGGCTCAGAAGGCTGCTTCGGAACAGGAGCAGATCCGGCATGCGGATGAAGGCCTGAAGAAGGGTTTCCTCCGCTCTGGAGAGTTCTTCGGAATAGCCGGTGACGTTTCCAGGCATGTGAATACTGAAAAGAACAATGTTATAGCATTCCGCGTCCAGATCAATCTCCAGCTGCTCTGCCTGTTCGTAGATTTCCTTCACGCTCAGCGCACCGCTAACCAGCTTTTCAAAGAAGACACGTCGGGAATAGGCTTCGTATTCCCTGGCCTCACGGGTGAATACCTGGAGATATTCCTTCTGCTCGCGTTCTTCCTGAATTCTGCTTCGTGTCTGCTCCAGGGCCTTGATCATGTTGGCCCGGGAGATGGGCTTGAGCAGATACTGATCGACGTGCAGTTCGATGGCCTGCTGCGCGTATTCAAAGTCGTCATATCCGGACAGAATGATAATCCGTGTGTCCGGAAGCTCGCGGTTCACCAGGCGGCTCAGGGAGAGACCGTCCATGAACGGCATCTTGATGTCGGTGATGAGAATATCCGGACGGGTTCTGCGCACCATGGGCAGGGCGACTTCACCGTCGGGGGCTTCTCCGGAGAACACAAAGCCGTACTGCTCCCAGGGAATCATATCCCGGATCCCCTCGCGGACAATACTCTCATCTTCCACAATAAATACTTTGATCGGTTCCATATATTCCTCTGCCTGTTCCACAGATTGAACTTTTGACAGTTTGACAGTATAACATGCCCGTTTCCTGTATTCAACGGAAACCGCGGACAGATCCCGGAGAGTCGAAATCTGGCCCGCGGGCTGCTGTGAAAAACCGGAGGCCATGCGGAAAAGCACGGAACCTCCGGTTTGTTTCAGATTACTGGATCACGGCTCCGCCGCGGCCGGATCAGGCCCAGGGGTTCTCGGTGGGATAGGGCAGGCACTTGGGCTGGTTGTAGCCGATGTCCTGCACGCCCAGGAACTTGAAGACCTCGAACAGGGCCTTGCCGTGATGGCCGAAGGCCACCGCGCCGTGATGCGGGAAGCGCTTCTGGATCAGCACGTGGCGATAGAAGCGGCCCATCTCATGGATGGCAAAGACGCCGATGCCGCCAAAGCTGGTGGTTTTAACGGGCAGAACCTCGCCCTCGGCGATGTAGGAGCGAAGGACCCCCTCGCTGTCGCACTGCAGACGGAAGAAGGTGATCTCGCCCGGCGCGATGTCGCCTTCCAGCGTACCGCGGGTGAAGTCGGGATCGGATCCTTCCGGCTCAAGCAGACGGTGCTGAATGAGCTGATACTTGACGGCGCGGTCGGCGCACATCTTGCAGGACGGCGTGTTGCCGCAGTGGAAGCCCATGAAGGTGTCGGTCAGACGGTAGTCGAACTTGTCCTTGATCTGCTCCTCCCACATCTTCGCGGGGACGGAGTTGTTGATGTCGAGGATGGTAACGGCATCCTGCGTGACACAGGCGCCGATGTACTCGCTGAGCGCGCCGTAGATGTCGACTTCGCAGCTGACGGGAATGCCGCGGGCGGCGAGACGGGAGTTCACATAGCAGGGCTCAAAGCCGAACTGCTCCGGGAAGGCCGGCCAGCACTTGTCGGCGAAGGCGACGTACTTGCGCGCGCCCTTGTGCTTCTCCGCCCAGTCGAGCAAGGTCAGCTCAAACTGCGCCATGCGCTCGAGCATGTCGGGGAAGTACCTGCCTTCGCCCATCTCGGCGGCCATGTCGGCGCAGACCTCGGGAATCCGCTTGTCCCCGGCGTGCTCTTTGTAGCTCACCAGGAGGTCCAGTTCGGAGTTCTCTTCGATCTCCACACCGAGCTCATACAGGCCCTTGATCGGAGCGTTGCAGGCGAAGAAGTCCTGCGGACGCGGACCGAAGGTGATGATCTTCAGGTTCTGCACACCGATGACGGCGCGGGCGATGGGGATGAAGTCCTTGATCATCTTTCCCAGATCTTCGGCGGTGCCGACCGGATACTCGGGGATATAGCCCCTGAGGTGGCGCATGCCGAGGTTGTAGGAACAGTTGAGCATGCCGCAGTAGGCATCGCCGCGGCCGTTGATGAGGTCGCCGTCGCCCTCGGCGGCCGCCACGAACATGCAGGGACCGTCGAAGTTCTTCGCGATCAGGGTCTCGGGGGTCTCGGGACCGAAGTTGCCGAGGAAGACGACCAGGGCGTTGCAGCCGGCGGCCTTGACATCGTCAACGGCCTTGAGCATGTCCAGCTCGTTCTCCACGGTGACGGGGCACTCATACAGGCCGCCCTTGCAGACCTTGACAATGGCCTCGCGCCTGGCGATGGACAGGCCGATGGGGAAGCAGTCGCGGGAGACGGCGACGATGCCGAGTTTGACTTCAGGAATGTTTTGCATCATGATTCGGATCCTTTCTTAATTGTGTTTTTATATGTCGGGTGTTTTCTTGCCTTTGGACCCTACTATATCACGTTTTTTCCTGCCTGCCAAGGGGGACTTTTATAAAGTTGCTTTTTTATTTTAGGGAATTGTGTGACGCTGGCAATCCTCATTCGGCTGAATGAAGCCGAAGAGAGGATTGGCTTTCAAAAAATCAGCGGCAGCTTTCGGATTATTTTAGTTTACGTCGGGACGGGAGAATGCTACAATAACCAAATGAAAGTACGAAAACAGATCGGGAGGAATCGGAATGGATATCGTACAGCTCTGTGAGATCGGCATGCTGGTGGCCTTCGGCTTTTCCTGGCCCTTCAACATCATCAAGTCCTGGCGGTCGAGAACCGCGAAGGGAAAGAGCGTGGTTTTTGAGTTCATTGTTGTCTTTGGCTATCTGATCGGCGTGCTGGGAAAGTTCATCACCTGGCGCCAAACAGGGGTCCTGGCCTACTCCGTCTGGTTCTACTTTGCCGACATCGCGATGGTGACCATCGACATCGTTCTGTACTTCCGAAACACCCGGCTGGACCGGCTGGCGGAGAACCGCGGGGCCTGAGGGGCCTTCCGCGAAGAACTGCCGCAGCGATAAAGAAGAGAAACAACACAGCTTGAGGAAGGAGCCGCCATCATGCTCAGCAAGCGCATCGCCAACATCACTCCGTCGGCAACCCATGCCATGACCGCAAGGATTGCCGAGAAGTGTGCCGCCGGGGAGAGCATCATCACCTTCAGCATCGGAGAGCCGGACTTCCCGACGCCCCGGCCGATCGTCGAGGCCTGCGAACAGGCGCTGCGGGAGGGGAAAACCAAATACACCGCCACCAACGGCATTGCTGCCCTGCGGGAGGCGGTCTGCGAGAAGCTCCGGAGAGACAACGGCCTTTCTTATACCCCGGCGCAGATCTGTATCTCCTCCGGCGCCAAGCAGGCCCTGTCCAACGCGGTCTATGCCCTCTGCGACGAGGGGGACGAGGTTCTGATCCCGACCCCCTGCTATGTGAGCTATGTGGAGATCGTGAAGCTCGCGGGCGGCGCCCCGGTTCTGGTGCCGACCGATGACGACTTCAGCCTGAACACGGAAAATTTCCGCAGGGCCATCACAGCGCGGACAAAGCTCATCCTTCTGAATTCCCCGAACAATCCGACCGGCGCGGTCTATTCCCGCGCATCGCTGGAAGAACTGGGCAGGATCGCGGAGGAAAACAACCTCTATGTCATTTCCGAC
This sequence comes from Oscillospiraceae bacterium, assembly GCA_902789835.1. The sequence continues at coordinate 4,855 of CADAPN010000069.1, read as the reverse complement.
GAGGTCTATGAAAAGCTGGTGTACGACGGGGCGGAGCATGTCAGCATCGCGTCTGTATCGGATGCCATGAAGACCCGGACCGTGGTGGTCAACGGCTTTTCCAAGGCCTATGCCATGACCGGCTGGCGTCTCGGCTACACAGCGTCCAGCCTCGAGGTGAGCAGGGCCTGCAACGCTTTCCAGGGGCACATGACCTCCTGCTCCGTGAGCTTTGTCCAGGCTGCGGCGCTGAAGGCTTTTACCGACTGCGACGATGCGGTGGAGGAAATGCGGCAGGCCTTTGAGAAACGGCGGGATTATATGTACGCGCGCCTGAACGCCATGCCGGGGATCCGCTGTCAGAAGCCGCAGGGAGCCTTTTACCTGATGCCGGAGGTTAAGGACTACCTCGGGCGGTCGGACGGAAGGCGGAAGATCGAAACCGCCGAAGACCTCTGCAATTATCTTCTGGATGAGGCAGGGGTGGCCGCCGTGTTCGGCGAAGCCTTCTGCATGCCCGGGACGATCCGTTTTGCCTATGCCAACTCCATGGAAAACATCCGCCTCGGCATGGACCGGATGGAAGCGGCTCTGGCCAGACTGAAATAAGCCCTCCTGCGGAAAGACCGCGCACAGAGGGCTCTATATTGCGGCGAAAACCTTCAGCCGGTTTCTGATCCGGCATATGGACAGACTTCCGTAAGGAAAAAAAGGAAAGAGACGGAACCCGAAGAGGATTGGATTAAAATCTTCTCGGGTTCCGTTTTTATGTGTGATTCATGGGTTCCGGGATGGAGTTCCCACTCACCGAATCTGAGACCGTCATCAGGGACGGTTTTCCATTCCCCAGTCACAGAGCTTGTCCAGCACCGTGACCAGCGAATGACCGCGTTCGGTCAGGGTATATTCCACCTTCGGGGGGACCTCCGGGTACATCTCCCGGTGGATCAGGCCGTCCTTTTCCAGTTCCTTCAGGTTCTGGCTCAGGGTCTTGTCCGCAACCTTGCCGAGATAGCGCTGCATCTCATTAAAGCGGACCGGTTCATATTCCATCAGGCAGTAGAGGATGATGGGTTTGTACTTCCCGGAGATCAGAGAGAGCGTATAGCTGTACCCCGTGTCACTGAAATTGGCCTCTGCAATTTTCTTTTCGTTCATGGCTTTCCTCCAGACCGGTAACATTCCGGATAACCGATACCCATCACAGCGGTTTTGTCTTAGCACAATCCGGCAGGAAAGACAAGCGGAGTGCGCTAAGAGCAGGGCTTACTTCTTCAGCAGCGGGGCGCCGGAGTGCCAGGCCTTGCCGCAGATCTCTCCGACTTTATAGTAGTCGAACTTCACCTGATCAAACAGAAATGCATTGATCTTTCCGCCGTCGATCTTTCCTTCGTCGTCCAGGATCTTCTCATCCGCCAGGACGTTCACGATCTCACCCAGCACGCGAAGACCGTACGGCTGCTCCTGCATCTCAACGACCTTGCACTCCAGGGTCAGGGGGTATTCCGTGATCACCGGAGCATCCACGCGGGTGCTCTTCACCGCATGCAGACCGGTGCGCTCAAACTTGTCGGGGACCTTATTGGAGCTGACAAGACCCATATAGTCGGACTCGACCAGGGTGTCGGTACCGGGGACAGACAGGGTGAAGGCGCCTCTGGCCTTGAGATTGGCAACGGTCTTGTGGTCTTCTTCAAGGTTCAGGGCGACCATGTTCTCGGCACAGATGCCGCCCCAGGCCATGGCCATGGAGTCGACGGTGTCATCCTCATTATAGGTGCCGATCATGTAGACGGGCATCGGGAACAGATAGGGTTTCACGCCGAAATCTTTCATAGGGAAATTCTCCTTTAAGCAGATTGATAGTCCGTTTCCGTTGAAACGAAAGTATCGTATCACAGAGATTACTTTTCAACAAGTACCAACATGAAAGTAAGGAACTATATTATTAGTAAGCATATCTATCATGGGTTGAAGGCGCTGTATTTGAAACTTCAGGTTCCGGAGACCTGCCACTGGATCAGCTGCTGCAAACGATTGACAGGCCGGAATTCTTCGGCTAAAATCGGAGAAAAACAGGTAAGAGAGCGCATACAGCGGAACCATTCACGGAGGCGGAAACAATGGCGGAGCGCAGACAAAAGCGAAAACGGAGCGGACGGCGGCTGTGTGGGGCCGTTCTGCTGCTCGGCGTTTTTCTCCAGATGCTGGTCGGGCCGGTGACGGTTCGGGCCGAAGCAGAGCCGGACGGGACAGAGAACACGGAAAGGTCTCCGCTTCGGATTGCGGTGGCCTCCGATCTCCATCTGGATCCGGACAACACGGATAAGAGCCAGGGAAGCGAAGTCGCCTACAACATGGAGCTTGTTGACGCACTGCTCTGGGATGCAAAGCAGCAGGGAGCCGGGATGCTGCTTCTTACAGGGGACCTGGTCAACGGCGGCAAGGCGCAGCGTCATGAGGCGCTGGCGGAGAAGCTGCGGAAGGCGGAGCAGGAAGGCCTGCCGGTCTATGTGCTCCCCGGGAACCATGACCTGGCGCCGATCGGACAGACGGAATTTGCGGCGTATTATGAAGACTTCGGCTATGCGGAAGCCTGCAGCCGGGATTCGGGCTCGCTGAGCTACTGCGTGATCCGGGACGGGGTGATGCTGCTGATGATGGATACGGCGGGCTACAGTGCCGGCGCCATCGACCTGCCGGGGGCCGCGGCCCGCAGCGGCAATGACCCGTTCCTTTCGGAGCAGACGCTGCGGTGGGCCGAAAGCTGCCTGCAGGACGCACGGGAAAAGGGCCTGGTGGTCCTGGCTGCCGGACACTATAACCTGCTGCCCGAGATCAGCAGACAGCCCGGGAGCGGCTACTGCATTGAAAACGGAGACCGCTTTACGGAACTGCTGAGAATATACGGGGTGCCGCTTTACCTGAGCGGACACATGCACACCCGAGGGGTGTATCAGGAGGATGGCCTGACCGAGCTCCTGACCGAATACCTGCTGGGCTATCCGACCGGATACAGCCTGCTGGATCTGGCGGGGAAGAGGCTTCGCTATACGCCGCGGCGCATCGATGTTGACGCCTGGGCCGCGGCGACGGGACAGAACGACCCGGTGCTGAAGAATTTTACCGACTGGCAGCAGGAGGGCCTGTACCATTACTCTGTCAGCAACATCAACTACATGTCGGAGCGAAATCCCATCACGGAGGAGGAGAAGGGCAATGCAGTCGGGTTCTTCTACACGGTGATGAACGCGTTCTGGAGCGGAACCCTGAGCGAGCAGAGCGCGCGGATCGAAGCGATGCCGGGATATGAGCCGTTTTTCCGCTGCGCGGAGGGCTATGCCTACGGCTGGTGGCTGAAGGAACTGATCCGGACGGCGTCCCCCTTGCTGAAGGGCTTTACGCTGGAGATCGGGAATCCGGCGGCCTGATGTTCCCGGCCCTGGCCCGATGATAAACACCGCCCGCAGGGCTCTATCGCGAGGATAGCTGCCCTGCGGGCTGTTTGTGTCCGGCTCCTGCAGATGGAGCCTGATTCAGATCTCAAAGTTGTCCCAGCTGCGGTGCATATAGGTCTCCAGCGCGATGGGGGTGCCGATATAGTTCGGATCCAGGCCGTCACTCTGCAGGAACTCTTCCAGGAACTCCTTTCGTCCGGTGGTGTGGACGACCGGGATGCCGCTCATCTCGCTGGCGGCTTTGACGACGGGGTAGCCGTCACGCAGATCCGCGGCGCTGGCCCAGGACTGGAGATTCGAGTTGTGGATAAAGCCGGTGACGGTCTGGCGGGCAAAGCCCTCCATCTCACCCTTGAGTTTCAGGATTTTCTCCGGCGTCTCGGACATGGGACGGCGGACATTGATGATGTCATAGACTTCCAGCTGGCCGGGCTCCAGGGCGGCAAAGTCCATGTGATACCGGGCCAGAGACAGGGCGCCGGCCGGGTCCCCGCCGACGTCGAAGACGACCAGATCCCAGTCCTGCGCGAAGGCGGAGCCGACCGCGGCGGGCATGTTGGTCTGGGTGATGCCGGCCCCGACAAAGGTGGGGGAGACCAGGTTGATGTTGCTCTCTTCCAGGAGCTTTACATGATCCGACATGCGGAAGTAGTCGTTGATGCGGTCGAGGTCGATGACCTGAACCCGTTTCCCCTCCGCCGCGGCCATGACGGCCATGTTCAGGGCGATCTCCGTCTTGCCAGAGCCGTAGTTTCCGATGAGAATGATAACTTTCTTCATGCTTGCCTCCTGCCCCATCCAAGCGATGGGACAATTCTATTTCTTAGTTTAGCACATTCCGTCGGAGCGGGCAAGATGAAGGCCTGTTCCCGTGAGAACACCTGCAGAACCCGACGGAACGCCAGACAAGTGGCTCGGAGCTTTTTCTTGACAACAGGGCCCAACCCGTATAGCATGAAAATGATTCCAATCAGGAGGGGAGACCTATGATAAGCTACGACCCCTATGCGTATCGCTTTCCGTCCCGGCGGAGAGACCTCTATGCCGCGAATGCCATGGTGGCCTCTTCGCATCCTCTGGCAACCGCGGCCGGGATTAAGATCCTGGAAAAGGGTGGAAACGCCATTGACGCCTGTGTGGCCGTCGCCATTGCGCTGCCGGTGGTAGAGCCGGCGGCCACGACCTTTGGGAGCGACAATTTTGCCATCATCTGGTCCGGAGGAAAGCTTCACGGAATGAGTTCCTCCGGCTTCTCCCCCTGGGAGCTGACGGAAGAGTATCTGCGCTCCCGGCATTATTCCGGCAGAATCCCCGCCGGCGGCTGGGACAGCACGACGCTCCCGGGCTGCGTCGCGGGGTGGATCCGCCTTCTGAAAGACTACGGCAGCATGTCTCTGGCGGAGGCGGCGCAGCCGGCC
>CADAPN010000068.1 GCA_902789835.1 Oscillospiraceae bacterium | reverse complement strand
TCGTCAATGCCGTTCACTTCATCAAGGGCGAAGGCATCGAGAAGAAGCAGGAAGACTTCGCGGCTGAAGTCGCTGCCCAGATGAACATGGGCAAGTAAGCCCCTGCATATACGGAAATCAGACCGCACCCCGCCGAAGGCGGGGTGCGGTTTACAGTTGATGCCCAGATGAACACGGGCAGGTAAGCCCCACTGTCCCACAAAACAAAAATCCCCTCGCCGCAGGCGAGGGGATTTGTTGTATCTTACCATTCGTACTCCACCGGCCCGACCGCGGGCTTCAGTGTTGTCGTGTCATACTCAAAGCGCCCGAACTCCATGCCGTCGTTGCCGCAGTAGGCATAGCAGGTCGGGAAGTTGTCATATTCAAATTCCAGACGGAGCTTTTCATAGCGCGGCGCGGCTTCCCATCCGCCGTTGTTGTGGATGTCGCCGTAGCGCCAGGACTCTTCCGTCGGGTCCTCGGTGGTGTCGTTCACGATGCAGTTGGGATGGAGCTGCTTATACTGGGCGATCTGCTCCGGCGGCACCGGAGAGAGGCAGCCGATGTACAGGCGGTCGAGCTCCAGGTTCATGATCGGCCGGATATCCCGCAGGGCAAAATTGTAGCAGATGTTCAGATCCTTCAGATTGGTGAGCCCGGAGAGCGGGGTGAGGTCGGCGGCGGCGGAAGTCTGATACTCCAGGTAGTTCAGGTTCTTGCAGCCGGCGAGCGGGGAGATGTCCTTGATGGCGGTCATGGCGATGATGAGCGCCTCAAGGTCGGGCATGTTCCGGATGAAGGAGATATCGTACATGAGATAATTGTGTCCCATGTCGAGATACTTGACCTTGTTGCAGTAGAAAAGCCCTTCGATGGACTCCGGCGTGTTCAGGTCGCCGCCCCGGTCCGGGTTGGAGATCATCAGTCGCTCCACGTCGGTACGGGTGCTGTAGTCCGCGCCGATCCAGACGCGCCAGACGACGTTCACGCCGGGGAAACGGTCCCGGATGGCGGCCATGCTCTCGTTGGAGACACCGCAGCTGTCCATGTCAAGAACCTTGAGGTTCGGCTCTTCAAAGACCAGATGGTTCAGGTTCAGAATCTGATCCGAGAGGTGGAAGAGATAGCCCCGGATGCTGAAGGTGTAGTTCAGGGTCGCCTGCGGAAGCCCCTCTTCCAGCGCGCGCACCTGCTCCCAGGAGATCACGGGATTTTCCCCGTCGGCTGTCCCGAGCTCCAGGGTATTCAGCGAAGTGAGAGCCGGAAGAACCGAGATCAGGCGGTCGACCTCTTCGGCGGTGGCCTGAGAAAGGTCGAGGGAAGTCATGGAAGCGGAGATCTGCTGCTCCCCGATGGAGAAGTTCAGGTCATAGGTCGGGGTCGGGGTGGGAGTCGGTGTCGGAACCGGTGTCGGCGCCGGCGTCGGAGTAATCTCTGCCGCGGCGGGTGCCGGCGTGGGCGCAGCCTGCTGCACCGAGGCGGACGAATCGGACTTCTTTCCGCAGCCGGTCAGCAGCAGGACGGAGAGAAGCACGGCGGTACAGGACAAACGAAGGGAAAATGATTTCATAGCAATCTCCAATTAATACAGAGGATCGTTCTGGGGAAGCGAATAGGCCGCCTCGCCGAGGTCGTACTGGAACTGCTCACGCAGAAGCGCGTAACGCGGCATGTAGTCATAGTTGAAGTAACCGTACTTCATATAGAAGTCCCACTTGGAGTTGTCCACATGCTCGTCGAAACGCCAGGTGCCCTGCGACGGGTCGCCGGCAATGATGTTGACCTTCTGGTTGTCAACGAAGTCGTCGTTCGGATCCGGCGGAAGCTCGTGCAGAAGCTCCTTCATATAGGCGATCTGCTCGGCGGGAATGCCGGGGGCGGTCAGAGAACCGATCCAAAGCCGCTCCAGCCCGGAGAGACCGTACAGGGGGGTGATATCCGTCACGCGGGGACGGTCCAGATCGTCGCCGGTGTTGACGTCGGACTTCGCCGTGCGGCCGATGTTCAGATGGCGAAGACTGGTGAGGTTGGCAAGCGGCGTCAGGTCGGTGACATTGGTGGAGTTGATCTCCAGGTACTCAAGCTTGTGGCAGTCGGCCAGGGGGGAGATGTCGCTGATGTCGTTGATGGCGAGGATCAGAACTTCGAGGTCCGGCATGCTGCGGGCAAAGGAGATGTCCGTGATCGCGTTGTTGTGACCGAGATCGAGATACTTGACCTTGGTGCAGTACTGAAGCTTTGCGGCCTCTTCATTGGTCACCGTGCCGCCGCGGGCGGTGGAGGAGGCGAGAATGCGCTCCACATCCGTGCGGACGCTGTAGCCGGCGAACCAGATGCGCCAGATCACGTTGACGTTGGGGTTCTCGTCCCGGATCGCGGCCATGTTCTCGTTGGAGACATCCGTGGTATCCATGTCGAGGGTCTGCAGCCTGGTCATGTAGGGCAGAACGGCGCGGACCGCGGCGCCCTGGTCGTTCATGCGGATGTGGCTGAAGCTGAGAGAATCCGCGGAGAGGTTGGTGTCGACACCCCAGACATTGAAGTTATAATCCAGCGCGGCGTTCGGCGCGGCTTCGTGGATGGCGGCGATGCTGTCCCAGCCGAGGCCGTTGCCTTCCGAGCCGAGGTGGATCGTCTGGAGATTGTTCATACTGCGCAGGACCGCGGCGGCCTCACCGACCTGGTCGGCGGTCATCGCGGAGAGGTCAACTTCGGTATCGGAAAGACTGACCTCGCGGCCGAGGAGGGACATGGCGTAGTGGATGGAAGCGTTCGGAGAAGCGGCGGAGATCGCCGAGAGCGTGTCGGCGGAAATCGCGGCACCGGGCTGGGCCACGCCGAGGTCGACGGACTGAAGACCCGGCAGGTACTTCAGAAGCGCCGCGGCCTGCGGGATCAGGGAAGGATCCATCGAGGCGAGATTCACCGCGCTTGTATCGTTTGCAAGCGTCTGCCCATCCGGCAGGGTCACGGTGTAGCGAACGTTGACATTGGGATGGGTGGTGGCCCAGGAGAGCAGCTCCTCATAGCAGTTGCTTCCGGAGAAGTCCGCCGTCCGAAGCGCCGGGAAGGAATCGAGCAGCGCGAGATCGGAGGTGTTCACCACCGCGGTCAGAGTGTCGGTATCCTTCGAATAGACGCCGGAGGAGAGGGCAACGGAGTTCTCATCCTTCGGCTGCTCAACGGGAGCGGAAACCGGAGCCGGGGCCGGTGCAGCGGGATCACTACTGCCGGTGGGAGTCCGGAGATCGTTGTTGAACAGCGTCATGATGCAGGAGTGGCAGCAGAGCACCAGCGCCAGCAGATAGACGAGCAGGACAATGCACTTGAAAACATGCAATACTTTTCTCATGGTTTTCAGCCTCACATTACAGTCACACCGCCTGTGATCGCGAAAGACACCGATTCAGACGACTTTTACATAATAATAAAGTATAACACTACAGCTGCTTCTTTGCAAGAAAATAAGTGGAGAACAGACTGACGGAATGGAGCTGCGTGATACGCGGAAGAGAAGCAAAGAGAGCGAAGCTTTCAGCGAAATTACATCAAAATGGGTTGACGTTTTCAGGTTTATCCTTTATAATGAAATCGGAACTATAACATCCGTTATAGGGCGTTATAGGAGAGCGCGAAAACCGTTATGGAAATCTTAAAGGAGATCTTATGAAAAAGCCAAAGAACAAGCTTCTGTATGACATCCTCGGCGTCGTATGCGGCCTGGCTGTCATTGCGACCGGCCTGGTCTGCGGTGAGTTTGACCGCCGTGCGGAAGCGGCGAACCGGCCGGCGGCCGGCACGGTGCTTGCCGTTGCGGAAGCCGAGCACACCGGAAAGGGTGTCGCCAAACAGGTCAAGACCATGTCGGGCGTGACGGTTCTGCACGCTGCCGACTGGGAAAAGGACTATCCCGAGATCTATGCCAGTTTCATGAAGAACCAGGAAAACGACGAGGTGACAGACTACCTGAAGGAATATCCGCAGCTTGTCACCCTGTATGAGCCGTACGGCTTCTCCAAGTTCTACGGCAGTGCCAGAGGCCACTTCTATGACGTGGACGACATCCTGGAGACCGGACGTCCCCATGCGATGGCCCAGTGCTGGACCTGCAAGACGCCGGACTTCACGAATCTTGTGAACGAGGTCGGACCGGAGGTCTACCAGTACTCCTTCGACGATGTGCGCGAGCTTGTACGGGAGGGCGTCAGCTGCTATACCTGCCACGCCAATGAGCCGGGCGACATCACCGTGACCCACACCTATATGTTCGAGGCCCTGGGACCGGACTTTGAGAAGGTTGCGGCGGCGAACCTGGCCTGCGGCCAGTGCCATGTGGAGTATTACTTCTATCCCGGTACGGGCGTGACAAGTCTGCCGCGCTTCGACCTGGAGAGCATGCATCCGGATGCCATCCTGAACTACTACAACAATGTCCTGGTGGACGAGAACGGACTCGGCTTTGCGGATTATACGAATCCGCGGACCGGCGTGCGCCAGATCAAGGTGCAGCATCCGGAGTTTGAGACCTTCCTGGGGAAGGGAAGCATCCACGGAAGCACCTATACCTGTGCCGACTGCCACATGGGCACGGTCTACGGCGAGAAGGGCGAAACTTATCCGAACCACTACCTGACAAGCCCGCTGGACAATCAGGGACTGATTGACGCCGAATGCTCCAAGTGCCATCAGGATCTCGCCTCCGAGGTCCGTGCGCTGCAGGAGAAGGTCGACACCCGCACAACGGAGATCTCCGACCAGCTGGTGAACCTCACCGAGACCCTGGCCGCGGCGGTGGAGAGCGGGAAGTACACAGAGGAAGAGCTGGATGCGATCCGTGCCGTTGCAAGGGATGCACAGTTCTATTGGGACTTCGTCTTCGTGGAGAACAGCGAAGGCGCCCACAACCCGAGCCTGACCAATGAGTGCCTGGACAAGGCCGAAGCCCTGACGAATGAAGCGCTGGGCATGCTCACGACCTGACCGGGCTTGACGGCCTGAACGGCCGGTTTTGGACCTGACCGGCATGCGGAAGCCTGAGCGGAATACGGCCGGCCCGGTGTGACCGAATACCCCTTTTGAATTCAGATGAAAGTGCCCGCCGGGGACGGCGGGCGCTTTTCGATATGAGATACAGAAACAGAGGAAACGAATGAAAAAAGCGGTTCGATTCTTTCGCTCCATGCGCTTTGGGATCATCCTGCTGGGCCTGATCGCAATGCTCTCCGTGGTGGGGACGGCGATTCCCCAGGGAAGGGAGATCGCCTGGTACGCACAGACCTATCAAAGCTTTCACGGCACGCTTCTGATGCTGAAGCTCAACGATGTGTTCGGAAGCTGGTATTTCCAGCTTCTGCTGATCCTGCTGGGCCTGAACCTGACGCTCTGCTCTCTGGTGCGGATCCGCACGGTCTCCGCGGCAAAGGCGGGGGAGCGGGAAGCGCTGTGCCGCATGCCGCAGAGCTTCCAACTGGATAAACTGCAGCAGAAAGCCGTCCAAGAAGGACTCCGGGCGATACGATGCAGGGAAGAGGCAGAAGGAGAGAGCCTGGTTTACAGCAAAAACGGCTTCGGACGCTATGGCAGTTTCATAACGCATCTTTCCATCCTGCTGACGATTATCTTTGGGGCGATGGCCTTGTACCTGCCGAAAACCGTTGACCGCTCCTGTTTGCCGGGGGAATCGGTCCAAATGGAGGACGGCACGGAGATCGCGGTGGAGAGCTTCCGGATCGAGAACGGGGAAGGACGGCTGGATTTCACCAGCGAGCTGACCGTGAAGCTTCCGGACGGCCGCGAGAGCGGACTGCGGGAGATCAAGGTCAATCATCCGCTTTCCTTCGGCCCCTGGAAGGTGTACCAGCAGACCTACGGAACCGCCGGAAGCATCACGGTGAAAAACCTGGAGACCGGGCTGGATGACACCCTTACCTTAACGGATCTGGTGTTTCTCTCTCTGGACGGAGTGAACGGACTCTGGTATGAGGCGGTGTATCCGGATCTGATCCGGGATCCGAGCGGAAATGTGACCCTGATCACAAACACGTCGGGGAGTTATCCAAACCCGGTTTACCAGGTTCAGACCGCATCCGACGGCGTCTATACACCGATTCTTGCTTTTCCGGGGGAGGAACTGCAGGTCGGGAATCTGAGCTTTCGCTTTGAGGACCCGGTGGAATATCCCGGACTGCGGATAAAATATACCCCCGGCTTTATCAACGCCCTTCTGTGTGCCTCGTTCCTGCTGATGATCGCGGGTTTTGCGATCACCTTCTTCTGCCAGCCGGTGCTGGTCCGCCTGGATCCGGACGGCTGCGCGGTCGGAGGGCCGAAACCGGAGGGAATGCGGATCCGGATAGAGGAATGGGCGGAGGAAACCAAAGCAAAGGAGACAAGCGCATGAACATTCTGTTTTTCGGAAGTCTGGTCCTTTATTTTGTCGCGATGGCGCTGCAGTTCGCGACCCTTGCATTTAAGAAGGAAAAGCTTGGAAAGGCGGCCTGGATTGTTTTTCTTGCCGCTTTTGCCGCGCACACGCTCTACATCGTTGTGCGCGGGATCGCGGCAAAGAGACTCCCGCTGAGCAACCAGTTTGAGTTTGCAACGGGCTTTGCCTGGGGCGTGGGGCTGATGCTGCTGGTCCTGCGGACGCGGATGAAGGCGGAATGGCTGAGCGTGATCGCGATGCCGATGACCTTCCTCCTGCTGTCCTTCGCCGCGCTGCAGCCGAGGGAGATCACCGATCTGATGCCGGCACTGCGCAGCGGCTGGTTCGGCTTCCATATCGGTTCGGCCGTGATTTCCTATTCCGCATTTGTTGTGGCGGGCTGCATCGGGCTGCGCTATATCCTGCTGGACCGGAAAGGCCGGGAGGAGGACAGCTTCAAGCTGAAACAGATGGACTGGCTGAGCTATCGGCTGGTGGCGCTGGGCGTGCTGATGCTGACGGTTACGATTCTGACCGGGGCGATCTGGGCCGAGCAGGCCTGGTCGGCCTTCTGGACCTGGGATCCGAAGGAGGTCTGGGCTCTGATCACATGGATCATCTATGTGGTTTATCTCCACCTGCGGCTGCGGAACAGAAAGCAGGGCCTGAGCATGGCGTGGTATGTGCTGATCGCGGTGCCGGTGGTGCTCTTCACCTTTGCGGGGGTAAACACACTGATGTCCGGTATGCACAGCTACGGCTGAGTCGGAAGAGCAGATTCTCCCGCCCGGAGGGCGGGAGAAAAGACATCGGGAGAAGGCGTGAACACGCCAATGACCGGCATGCACAGCTACGGCTGAGAACGGAAGAAGCACAGAGCAAATCCCCTGTCCGGAAACGGGCAGGGGATTTCCAATAGTGGTGACTCCCGAGGGGCGGAGCAGAAAAGAACCGGGACACAGGCGTGGAGCGCAAGAGATGAAAAAACTCTTGACAAAGCTGCTCAGATGTATTATTGTATTAAGCGCTTAGGACAACGATACAGAAGGAGGAACGCGATGGAATGGAAATTTCGAAGTGACCTGCCGATCTATTCCCAGCTGGTGGAGCAGATCAAGCTGGGGATCGTCTCGGGAAGCCTGCTGCCCGGAGAGCGGCTGATGTCGGTGCGGGATATGGCCACGGAAGCCGGCGTGAATCCGAACACCATGCAGCGTGCGCTGCAGGAGCTGGAGCGAGACGGCATGGTCTACTCCCAGCGCACGTCAGGGCGCTTTGTGACGGAAAACCTGCAGGTGATTGAGCGGGCGAAGAAGAAGCTTGCGGAGGAACAGATCCGCGGCTTCCAGGAAGCCATGAAGAAGCTCGGATATCGGCGGGAGGAAATCCTTACACTGCTGAAGGAGAAGGAGGAAGAGAATGGCGATTCTTGAATGCAGAGACCTGTCCAAGCGCTTCGGAAGCGTACAGGCACTGGACACGGTCAGCCTGAAAATTGAACCGGGCCGGGTGATCGGGCTGCTGGGGCCCAACGGAAGCGGGAAAACAACCCTGCTGAAGCTGGCAAACGGCCTGCTGACACCGACGGGCGGAGAGATCCTGATCGAGGGCGTTGCCCCGGGGAGCCTGACCCACAGCGCGGTCAGCTATCTCCCGGATAAGCCGTATCTGGCAGACTGGATGAAGGTTCGGCAGCTGCTGGATTTCTTTACGGATTTCTATGCGGACTTCGACCGCGACAAGGCGACGGAGATGCTGCTGCGGCTGAACATCGACGAGACCATGCGAATCAAGGAAATGTCCAAGGGAACGAGGGAGAAGGCCCAGCTGATCCTGGTTATGAGCCGCAAGGCAAAGCTCTATCTCCTGGATGAGCCGATCGGCGGAGTGGACCCGGCAACCAGAGACTACATCCTCGACACGATCATCCGCAACTATAACCCGGAGGCGGCGGTTGTGATTTCCACACATCTGATCGCCGATGTGGAGCAGGTGCTGGACGATGTGATTTTCATCAATCAGGGGAAAGTCGTGCTGCAGTCCTCGGTGGACGAAATCCGCGAGGAGCACGGCATGAGTGTGGATCAGTATTTCAGGGAGGTGTTTCGATGCTAGGGAAACTGATGAAGCATGAATTCCGAGCAACCGCGAGGATCATGCTGCCTGTGATGGGGGCGATGGTGGCCCTGGCGTTGCTGGCCAATCTCTCCATCCGGGGACTCGCCGGAAATCTGTCGGATGTACCGTTGCTCAGGATTCTCTTTGTTCTGATCATCATCTTTTTCAGCGTTGCGGTGGTTGCCACGGCGGTGATGTCCCTTGTGATCATGGTCAGCCGCTTTTACCGGAACCTGCTGAAGGATGAGGGATACCTGATGTTCACGCTTCCGGTGAGCATACACGAGCTCATCTGGTCCAAGCTGATCGTGTCGCTGGTGTGGTTCCTCGGAACGGGACTGCTCATTTTCCTGGTGATGGCACTGATGGCGCTCAATCTCTCCCACACCAATCTCCAAATGATTATCGAGCAGTTCCCCAGCTGGTCGGAAATCATGGGATGGCTGGACGAGGCGGGAGTCCGGGGACAGGTAATCACATTCCTGGTACAGAGCGTATTTGGAACCCTGATCGGAATCCTTGCAGCATGCCTGCACTTCTACGCAGCGATGTCACTGGGCCATATGTTCAGCAGAGACAAAGTCCTCCTGAGCGTCGTTTTCTTTGTCGTCATCAGCTTCGCCTTCAATCTGATGGAGATGGGCTACGGCGTGGTCGGCTTCGGGCTTTCGGATCTGGAGCACGTGGATATGGAAAACGCCAGAGACGGCCTGTCCTTTGTCTCCACCGTGATCTGGCACGGAATCGGTCTAAGTGCCGTGCAGGCAGGGGTGCTGTATCTTGCCACCTACCTCGGCCTGAAGAAGGGACTGAACCTGGAGTAAGCGGCAGACCTTATCGAAATGCCGCCGACGCTGTCTGCTGCGAGACAGGTCCGGAAATGGGCGGGAGCTCAGAGGAATACAAAAACACATCCGCTTCCGATGTGGAGGCGAATGTGTTTTTCGTGATGCAGAAAAGCATGAGCGTGAAGCCCGTGCGGGGCGGGGATGTGCCGCAGCCAGCTATACCATACTCCAGCGCCATGAGAGAAGCGAAGGCTTAAGAGCCCAGCAGAAGCTCTTCCAGCTCCTTTGGTGTGTGAACCAGTGTGACGGCGCCGGCTTCAATCAGCTGCGGCTCGTCGCGAAAGCCCCAGGTGACCGAGATGCAGTCCATCCCGGCATTCCGGGCGGTCAGAAGGTCGACCTCGGAATCACCCACATAGACGCATTGGTCAACGGAGAGGCCGATTTGGGCCGCCGCCGTCAGCACCGTGTCCGGCGCCGGCTTGCGCCGCACCGAAGGGCTTTCCCCGACGGAGAGCTCCAGAAGATCCGGGAAAAAGGCCGCGGAGAGCTCCTGGACAGCCCGGTCGGGCTTGTTCGAAATGATGGCAAGACGAAGCCCCTGCTTCTTCAGGGCGTGCATCATCGGGAGGATCCCCTCATAGGGAGCGGTTTTGATGAGGCAGTGGGCATCGTACCAGGGCTTGTAGAAGGCGAGCACTTCTGCCTCCAGCTCGGGACTGCAGCCGGAAGGAACGCTGTGGCTTACCAGATAAGCGGCGCCGTTGCCGAGACACCGGCGCACATGCGCCTTAGAGACCGGAGGCAGAGAGAATTCCGCGAGGGAACGGTTGACGGAGTCATAGAGATCGTCCAGGGTGTCCAGGACAGTCCCGTCCATGTCGAAAAGAACGGCTTGATATTTCATCAGATCAGGATGCCGCGCTTCTTTGCCTCAAAGTTCAGCTCGTCCCGGAAGTCGGGGTGGGCAATGGAGATCAACTGCTTCACACGGGAGGAGAGGGTCTGACCGCGCAGGTGAGCGATGCCGTACTCGGTGACGATATAGTCGACGTCATTCTTGCTGGTGGTGACGACCGCGCCGGGGGTGAGGATGGGCTTAATCTTGCTGATGGTGCCGCCCTTGGCGGTGGAGGAGAAGGCGATGAAGCTCTTGCCGCCCTTCGACTGGCAGGCGCCGCGGACATAGTCCACCTGGCCGCCGGAGCCGGACATGATCTTCGTGCCGATGCTCTCGGCACAGACCTGGCCGAAGAGGTCAACCTCGAGAGCGGCGTTGATGGAGATCATGTTGTCGTTTTGGCAGATGACTTCGGGGTTGTTTACATAGTCGACAGGCAGAATTTCAATGGCGGGGTTGTCGTCGATAAAGTCGTTGATGGC
>CADAPN010000067.1 GCA_902789835.1 Oscillospiraceae bacterium | reverse complement strand
CCGGCACCTGCTCCCGATCCGGCTCCCGCACCGGCACCTGCACCTGATCCGGCTCCCGCACCGGCGCCTGCACCTGATCCTGCACCCGCGGCCGAGCCAGATCCGGTCGAGCAGGACGAACATAAGATCATCTGCCCGAACTGCGGTACGCACTTCTCCAATGCAAAGTGCCCCAACTGTGGCTGGGAGCCCGAGTCTTGAGCAGCTTGCTGCTCAAGCCGCCTGATTCTTCCCCGCTTCCGATTGATTCAATCCCATACAATGCCGACACCGGCAGTCAGCCCCGAAAAGGGCAGGCTGCCGGTGTTTTGTTCGCTGAGCGAGAAGCATTTCTCCGGAGCGGCCGGTTTGCCGCCGCAGGCGCAAAGCGAGAGAATCATCACAAGCGCCAGCAGCATGGGAAAAATACGTTTTGTTTTTCTCATTGTCTCCTCCTTTTGGTAGAATTACACCCGGCCTGGGCACAGGCCGGTCCTCTGATTCACTGGCCATGTATACCGGAATCCCATTGTACCATAACACCTGTTACGGGCGCAATACGTTCCTTGGCTTTGACGTTCCTGAAGTTTTATCACGACACTGATCGGCACACAACGCTGGAAAGCTTGGACCGGCTCCGAGACTTCCCATGAAAAAAAGCACTGACTCCGACGGTCGCTTCGACCGGTGAGCCAGTGCCCTTTTATTCCTGTTTGATTTGTTATTTGTTTGTGCCGTGTTTTCGCTCCCAGTGACGGCGCTGGCGTTTGCGGATGGCTTCCTGCGTCTTCTCCGAGAGGTCGGGCAGGATGTCGTCTTCCAGCTTGGTCTTCACCTGCCGGCCGCTCTGCAGCGCTGTAAGGACCAGCACCACCGTCGGGAAGATCAGCAGCACCGTCCCCAGGAGGCAGCAGAGCGCGCCCCAGTTCTCGGTGCCTCTTGCGGCGTTCTCCCAGTACGGGAGCACCGCGCCGCTGACCTGGCTTCCCCGGGAGCCGAAGTGCAGCACCAGGTCCATCATCTTGCCGTAGCCGTAGCGCTCCGTGTTGCAAAGGATCTCGCCGCGTCCGATCGGGAACTTGTCCTTTACGGCATTGAACGCGAAGCCCTTGACCGGGTTGGGCATCAGTACCTCGTAACAGTTGATCTTTGCGTTTTCGTCGATCGTCAGCAGCGTGTCATAGCTCATGTAGAGATCCAGCCCGTCGCTGTTTGCTTCCTTGCTGAAGCGGTCCTGCTCCTGCTCCACGACCCCCGCGATGAGATAGGGCTTGCCGTTGAGCTCCATGGTCATGCCCGCCAGGTCCGTCCCGCCGAAGAGCAGCCACGCCACTTCCTCCCCGAGGACGATCCGGTCCTTCATCAGGTCCGACTGGCGGATATAGTCGCCGCTCAGCAGCTGCAGCGGGTGAAAGTCGAAGTAGTCGCCGCCCACGGCGATAACCGATGCCTGTCCCCGGCCGTGCTGGCCGCTGGTATAGAGCTTGGCATCGGTGCTCCACGCATCCAGCATCAGGTGGGAATTCCCCTGCACATCCAGCGCCGCGTCCTGCATCTTCTTGATCGCCGCGTTCCGGAAGGTCCTGATGTCTTTCAGCTCGATCTTCTGGTCCGAGGGTAGGAAGCAGGAAATCTGGCGAAATTCCATGTCCCCTTCCCCCTGCCAGCGCTGCGCCGCCTGCTGGGAGACCAGCAGATGGGCGAGGTACTGCCACACGCCGAAGCAGATCACCGCCGCCATCACCATCGATGCGCAGATGATCAGCAGGAGCTTTTCCTTTTGTTTCCGTCTTTTTTTGGTCGAATTCATGAGCTTGTCGCCAGACGCACCATCTGGCCGTTCTTCAGCGGCGCGCTGCTGCTTGTGATGACATAGTCACCGTAGCCGAGGTCGGCGCTCACGGCCGAGTTGGTGTCGTCCACCGCCAGGACCTCGACGGGTACGCGCCTTGCCAGATAGCGGTTTCCGAGGGGCGAGTTCTTCGACTCCATCTTCAGGACATAGGTGCCGTTGGCGTCCGTGCGGACGGAACTGCTTGGGATGATCACGTCATAGTTGGCGCTCTTCTGTCCCACCGAGACGGTGAGCTCCGATCCGGCGGTCACATTGGATCTGGATGGATTTGAGCGTCGCGGTGATCTCGTCGCCCCAGTAGAAGTTCGACACCGTGCCCGTGTCGCCCACGCGCAGGCGGCTGGCCTGGTCGTTCGTCACGGAGAAGGACATCATGTAACCCATGTCCGGAACCTCGATGGTCGCGAGCACGTCATCCTTCTTCTTGGTGTCGCCGGGGGTGGCGTTCAGGGTCTGGATCGTACCGCTGACCTTCGCCGTAATCTGGGCCTCTTCTCCGCCGAGCAGGTCGGTCAGCTTCTCTTTGGCCTTGGTGATCTGCTGCCACAGGTTGGCAAGATCCGCATTGTAACCGGCCAGCGTTGTCTCGTTGTTTGATTTCTTGTCGTGGTAAGCCTCTACCGCAGTGTCATAGTTATCTTTTGCAGTTCTGTAGGCATCAAGTTTTGCTTTGTATATTGCACCTTCTGGAGTAACTGTTTCAATGTACTCACTTAATAGATCAGACCATTTTACCTCTTCCTCCAGTGCCTTTTCATATTCTTCTGCTGCATTTGTCTGAAGCAAAAAAATCTTGTTTTCGCATTCATTATAGGCTTTTAAGCAAAGTTCAAGAGCAGCCTCCCACTGTTTAAGATTATCTTTCCATGTCTGATACTTATTTATGGTATCATCAAACTCATAACTTGGATTCTCTTGATGATACTGTTGAAGTGAAAATGAAAAGTCTCGCGTGATGGGAGCATTCGCTTCTTGTGCTTTTACCTCATATTCATCTACGGGGTTTTCAATAATCACGCCAGCAGAATCCTTGTAGAGTTCTTGCTCGCTATTGTCGTCATTATCCAAGTCAACATTAAGATCAAGCGATGCATTTGGGTCTAAGCTCATAAGTGTCATGCCTAAAGAGTTGCCATTCACGCTGCCGCTTTCTTCCAGTTCTCCGTTAGTCTCCGGCTCATTTCCGACCTCTTCCGTGCTGCCGACCTCTTCCGTGCTGCCGACCTCTTCCGTGCCGCCGACCTCTTCCGTGCCGCCGACCTCTTCCGTGCCGCCGACCTCTTCCGTGCCGCCAACCTCTTCCGTGCCGCCGACCTCTTCCGCTCTTGCAGTCACTACGCTCTCGGTGCTCGTGGTCATCGCACTTCCAACATTTGTGGTCGTTGTGCTTCCGGTGCTCGTGGTTGTCGAACTTCCAGCGCTTGAGGCCGCTGTGCTTCCGGTGCTTTTTTCTTCTTCAGAAGTCTTATTAGTCGCTGTCTTTAGATTCTCTACTCTGCTAATCTGAATCTCTATCTTGCTTCTATCAGAATACCCACCTGCACTACTTAAAAGGTCTCCATCCAGCAGTTCATGCCGGACCATCTCCGGAACAATACTGTTCTGTCTGTTTTTCCAATCTTGTAATGTGATCCCATCCTCGTCTTTATTATATTCTTCGTTTTCACCTCTATAATAATCCTCGGCTACTTTTCGCGCATCAACAGCTCTATCCAGTTCTGCTTTAATTGCTTGCAGGTTTTTATTTATTTCTTCTTCCCCATACAAAGAATTCTTATAAGCAGCTTCTGCGTTGTTCATGGCACTCTCAGCTTCTGCCAGTTTTTCTCCGAGAATGCCGATCTTTCTGGTATCCGTTGAATAGTTATACTCCGGCATTGTGGCCGCCATCTTATTATAGCTGGCCTGCAGGCTCTGAAGCTTCTCTTCCGCCGCGTCGATGTCTTCGCTGGCGCCTTCGCCGAGGGTGAAGAGCACATCGCCTTCCTTAACCTGCTGGCCGACCTTCACGAGCACGCTTCGGATGACACGGTTCCGGTCCATCTTGACCTGGGTGTTGCTGTTGGCCTGGACGGTGCCGGTTCCGCGCACGCGCGCGACGATGCTGCCGCTGGTGACCTCCTGGGTCGCGACCTCCGGCAGAGTGCGGTTCATGATGGTGTTCGAGAAGAAGGTAAGCACCAGGATCACCACGAGGAAGATGATCGCGGCGTTCTTGACCCAGTCTCTGTTTCTCGGTTGTTCTTGCATTCTGTAGTACTCCTTTGGTCTGCGCCGATACGCGAATTATCCCTTGACGCTGCCGGAATTGGCGATGCCCTCCACAAGATACTCTTCACCGTGCAGGAAGAGCAGCAGGGACGGAATCATATACACCGTGGCCATCGCGAAAGCGAGGCCGATTTCCCCGGCGTTGATCTGGGAGAGGAAGACGGAGAGCGGTTGCGAGTCCGCATCCTGCAGAAGGATGAGGGGCTGCTCCACCATGTTCCAGTAGTCGATGAAAACAAGGATGGCGATGGAATACAGGGCCGAGCGGCATTCCGGGAGACAGATCTTCGTGAAGATGTCCCACTCCCCCGCGCCGTCCACCTTGGCCGCCTCGATGAGCGAATAGGGAATCCGCCGCATGAACTTGGTCAGCAGGAAGACGGAGAACGGGGCGAACATGCCCGGCAGGATGATGCTCCACCGTGTGTTGAGGATGCCGAGCCAGCTGCTCACCAGGTAGTTCGGCACCAGCGTCACCTGATAGGGCATCAGCATCAGGATGACGTAGAAGAAAAAGATACCGCTGCGGATCTTGCCGCGCCAGCGGGTGAAACTGTAGGCGGCAACCGAGGCCACCCCCACCTGAAGCAGCACAATCGGCACCACCAGCAGGATGCTGTTCCACAGTTTCACAAGGTAGTCCGGCGTTTTGATGAGGCCGGAGATATACTGGGAAAGCGTGACCTTGTCCGGAATGAACTTGAGGTTCACGTTTTTCGACACATAGCCGCCCGACGTGGTTGAGAAGATCATGCCGTAGTTTGACTTGATCTCCTCCTCCGACATGAAGGAGTTCGTGATCGTCAGCACCGTCGGAAGCAGGAACATCACCGAGAAGATCAGGCTCAGCAGGAACATGACGCCCCGGGAGAAGTAGCGTTTCTTCTTCATCCTTCCACGTCCTTTCCGAACCAGTCCTCCACCTTGAAAAGCAGCGCGATCAGCACCACCATCACGATGGCCATGATCACCGCGGCGGCGGAGAGCTTCTGGTAATCCAGCGAGCGGAAGGTATTGTTCATGAAGTGCTGCAGCATGTAGAGCTTCTCGAAGGGGTAATCCCCCGCCAGAAGGTACACTTCGCGGAAGACCTTGAACGAGTTAATCAGCGACAGGATCGTCACGAACATCACCGTCGGGGACAGGTAGCGCAGCTTGATGGCGAAGAACTTGTAGATCTCCGAGGCGCCCTCCACGTCCGCGACCTCAAGAAGCTCCTTCGGGATGTTCGCAAGGCCCGCCATGAACAGGATCATGTTGTAGCCGAGGTTCTTCCACAGGAACAGCAGCATGACCACCCACTGGCAGTGGTCGCTCTGAAGCCAGTCGATCTTCTCCACGCCGAAGAGCATAAGAAGCTCGTTCACGGTGCCGTTGTAGTTGAACAGCACCTGCCAGATCAGCACCACCGAGGCCACCGGCACCATCATCGGGCTCAGGAAGAAGGTGCGGAACTGGCTTTTCAGCGGGATGCGCGCCTCCAGCATCAGCGCCATCAGGATGGCCAGCACCACCGCCAGCGGCACCGCGATCACCGAGAACTGCAGCGTGTTTTTCGCCGCCATCATGAAAGCGGAGTTCTGAAACAGCTTCGTGAAGTTCTGCAGCCCGACAAAGTTCTTAGAGCCGACCCCGTCGATGAGGGAATAGTACACCACCACACCGAAGGGGATGATAAAGAACACACCCACCCCGAGCAGACTCGGCGAGAGGAAGCAGAGACTCTGTGCGAAGTCCTGACGACGCAGCCGGCGCCGAGCTTTTCTGCGCTGTCTGTCGATCGCCGCGCTTTCCTTTTGCCTCTTATTCTTCATCAATTGTTTCCTTTTTGCCAGTTAATTGTCAATTATCGTAACTTTTTCCGCATTTTGCTGAGGGTAGTATACACCACGACGCGCCCGAAAACAAGCGCGTCGCCCGAAAGTTAATAAATATTTTATGCCGCCCCTCTTCTCCGGCGCTGTCGAAACTGTGTGCTTGTTCTGTGACGGATCTCATGTTATAATGAGCCCACCGAACGAAAACAGGAGAAGTCAGTACCGCGAACACGCGGAGAAAGGATACGAACATGATCAAGGAAGTTATGAATGACAAAGAGAAAGTCCTCTCCCTCGATGAGCTGGAAGAGGTCAGCGGCGGCAGGATTATGCAGTCGACCGACATGTACGGTCGCCCGGTCTATAACGTGTACAACGACAGAACCAATCAGTTTGTTGCCAGCTACTACAACCTCTATGACGCGGTAAACTGCAATCTGCGTGTAAACGGCTGAACGTCGCCCCCAGAAGATTAAAAGGAGGAAAAACATGAACGACATCGAATTGACCAACGAACAGCTCGAAAGCGTTGCCGGCGGAAGCGACACACAGGATATTAAGTACAACCTGAACAATTACGCCTACAAAACGGTTACCGTGCCGATGGGAACCCTTCTCGTCATGCAGGAAAGCCCCGGCGGAGCGTTCATGTCCACTTATTACTCCGACGGCGAGCCCATCCTCGTGAACATGCGCTATGCCGAGAACGGTTATCTCCTGGCATACAAGAACGGCGTCTACGGCTACGTCGATATGAAATACGTGGTTCTGTGAGCCGCTTGTAAAAGAAAGTGCTCCGCGTGAGAAAAAACGGGGCACTTTCCTTTCGGCATCGGAAGGACCGGGCGCGGCCGTGTCTGTGAGACAGAGGGACGGTTCTTCTGTCTGGCCGCAGACAGCAAGAACCGTCCCTGCTGTCTCAACAATCGCTGCGGAGAACCGCGCCCCTGTGCCCCGATGGGGGAAAGCTCCCCGCAGGCGGAAAGAAGCACCGGCCCGCAGCGGGATTTCTCCTCACCATGGGCCGGCGCTTGGGCACAATATTAAAGCGGAATGTGAAAGTAGAATTGAGGGGTGCGGGGGGAATTGGGAAGCATTAGCCTGCAGCTTCGCGAAGAACTCTTTCGATTCTTCGGTTTCTCTCCGCAGTTGCCTTCAGCAGTGCTTCATACAGCTCGGGAGTTTTGACCGGATCAATTTCCGGGCAATCTTCATCATATTCGTCTTCAAAGTCTCTGGCAGCCTCAATACGAGCAATCTGTTCTTCGGTCAAAGGAGTGCCAATCTGACGCGTATATCTGATTTCTTTTCCCATCATGGTTCCTCCCTTCAATATCTTCCCTGAATATTATCGTTGTACAATGCAATTTCCCAGCCTTTTGCCTTCCGTGCACTGATTAAGCGTGTGTCGGTTTCCCCGGTCTCCGGATTGTCTCTGTCGCAGTATACCACATACAGAATATCATGCACTAATCCAATGGTTATATATCTATCTTCTTCATCACTATGCTCAAGATCAGGAATCTCAACCCTCTGCGGATCATCAAATACCGCAGCTGCCTCATAAAAGGAAACTCTATGTTTTCGCAGATTGATGTTAAACTTGTCTTCATCCCAGACAAACGTCATTTTGCGCTTACTATAAAATCTGTCTGCCATGCTTTTCCTCCGCTGTTTCACTGAATACAGTATAGGCTAAAACAATCTCTATGGCAAGTTCTTTTTTGAATAACCGCGCCCCTGTGCCTCGACGGGAGAATGCTCCCCGCAGGCGGAAAAAAGCACCGGCCCGCAGCGAGAAGACTTCTCAGAGGCGGTGAATATGGCAAAATGACAATTGCGGCAGATACGTGGTTGTGGTAGAATCAGGGCGATAAATCTGAATGGGTCAAGATAAAAAAGAAAATGATTCTGTGTAGAGGTAAAAATGATTAAGAACAAGTATGTAGCATTTGTCCTGTTTGTTATTGTATTTATGGCATTCTGGAATCTGGCAGATTATCTGTATACGACGTTTATTACGAATGGGGCATATCATTTTACCGCGGGTGCTGATGGGGCGCTTCCTCTTGCCCTCGCAATTGTCTCTGGGTATCTTTTATTTGTAAGGAAGAATTCCGACTGATGGATTCCAGCTTGTCGGGAAAAGAGGAATTCAAGAGGACAATCAAAGAAGAGTCATATTGAAAGAGAAAAGCACCGGCCCGCAGTAGAAGCATATCGCTTCTCACTGCGGGCCGACAGTTTAGATACCTATTCGCTTATGTCTTCGCCGATCACCGTTTCGGGCTCGCCGCTTTTGGCGTCGTCTCTCAGAGGACTGCGTTGAGAATGTGTCAGGAGAACCGTCCCCCTGACACACTGTTCAGGCATTTGCTGCAGGGGCTGTCTCTTTGGCATTTAACATCTTTTAATACGAGTGTGACAAAGATAGAATTCCGTTTTAATCTGTAGGGCGATATAATGAAAGCACAAAACAAAGTAGCTTAAGGAGGTACAATGTAATGAGTAAGAACATTTCCCGACGGGATTTTCTGAAGGGCTCCGCAGCAGGTGCGGCAGCCATGGCCGCCGCAGGCGTCCTAAGCGGCTTCGGTGTAACCGCCTTTGCAGCAGACACTCCCGCAGCTGAAGCACTTGAAACCAAATACTGCAACGGATATGACAATGCCGCCGGAATCGGCATCGTTTCCGAGCCGGATTCCAAAGAAGAAGCAGATATTGTCGTTGTCGGTTCCGGAATCGCCGGATTTATGGCCTCCATGATTGCAAAAGAGCAGGGTCCGGACCTCAAGGTCGTTCTCCTCGAGAAGAACGGATTCTGGGGCGGCTCCACCCTGTTTGCCGAGTGCAACGGTCCCGCCACCCTGAAAACCCCTGAAGAAGCCCGCGAGGTTGCCGCATCCCATCTGAAGAGCACAAATTACATTGCCAATCCCATGCTCTGGTACGAGCAGGCTCTGGATGCCGGCTACAACTCCGCATGGCTGTTCGGCAAGCACAATGTCGGCTGGTATCAGGGAATGGGCCCTGCCTTCTATGAAGGCGGCAACGGCTCCAGCGCGATCAACAAGTATCTCGCTCCTGACGCGGAGGCGCTGGGCATCGACATGCGCAAGAACGCCCGTGCCAAGGCGCTTGTGATGGCCGACGAGTACACCTGCACCGGTGTGCAGTACATCGACGCAGACAAGAAGATCGTTGAGCTCGACGCCAAGGCGGTTATTCTCTGCACTGGCGGCATGTCCACCAACAAGGCACTGCTGTCCTATTATTCTTCTCAGGATATGGACAAGATCATCGGCTGGGGCGCCGGTCAGGACGGCGACGGCCACCTGATGGCGGAGCAGACAGCTCACGGCCGCGCCAACCATCTGACGGTTTCCTCTCTGTTCAACAACGTCGCAGGCTTTGCCTATGACTCCCCGCTCGGCGTCGCTGCGACGATGCAGTACACCGATCTCTTTGTCAACGAAGACGGTGTCCGCTTTGCGGATGAATCACAGGGCGGCAATCTCGGCACCTCCGAGTCCGGCAAGCTGATCGAGGGAGAGGGCTATGTCTGGAGCATTCTGGACCAGTCCATGATTCAGAAATATGAAGCCGGCGGCTGCACTCGTCACTATTCCGGCTTTGCCGATGCCTGTGTCGGAGCGGAGCTGGATCTGCAGACTGAGCTGGACGCAGCGCTCGCTGATGAAAATCTCTCCAAGGTCGTCTTCAAGGCGGACACCGTTGAAGAGCTGGCCGAGAAGATCGGCGTGGATCCCGCAGCGCTGAAAGACACGGTAGAGAAGTACAACAGCTATGCCGCCTCCGGCGTAGACGAGGAATGGGGCAAAGCAGCGGAGAACCTCTGGGCCTGCGACACCGCGCCCTTCTATGCCATGTGCGTCTCCTCCGGTATGCTGAACACCAATGGCGGTATCCGCATCAACCGTAATGCCCAGGTGGTCGACGCCCGCTTCAAACCGATCACCGGTCTTTATGCCGCCGGTGTCTGCACCTCCGGCTGGGATGGTGAGCTGTACGGCGGCGGGTCCTGCCAGACCGTCGGTATGTGGGCAGGCTCCAAGGCGGCACGTCATGCCCTGGAGAATCTCTGCGGCGTGACGGTCGCAGAGGACTGGTACGGCGAGCTTCTGGACAACGACAAGGACGCCGCTCCCAGCGCCGAGAACCTGAACAACAAGGGCTGAGGATAAACCTTCAGATCCCAATATTGCATTGCAGCAGGGACTGCTTCCCTTCTGAAATTACAGTATAATGGAAAAGCGGCTGCCCGACAGCTTATATGCTGCTCGGGTCGCCGCTTCTGTTAAACTACAGCTTGTATAGCAGAGAGTGTCGGAAACCTTGCAGGCGGTCCGGCGCTCTCTGTCTCAAGTTTCAGAGTCAGACTGTTGTTTTCTCAGTCGAAGTCGTACATGTCATCGTAATCATACATGTAATCATAGCGCTTTGCATATAATATTTTGCATATAATATAATACTATAACCGTGTAAAACAAAAACTATACCGGCCCGTTGTGGGATTCACACCTCACAACGGGCCGGTAGTTCTGTATACTATTCGTCCACAGGTTCGCCGTTTACAATTTCGTGTTCGCCGCTGGCGTCGTCACAAGCTTCGCATCCATTCGCTTCCGTCTTGCGAGGGGGCGAAAGCTCAGTCGCTCCGCTGCGACTCCTTTTCAGTTCAAACCCACTATTCGTTGGGCTTTGAGCTGATTTTTTATCTCTATTATGAAGCTATTCGAGTACTTGTTTGAGTTGTTCGGGTACGGGCAGGCCGAGGTGGGCAGCATTCTCCAGGATGGAGAGTCCGTTGTTTGCAATCGCCCAGAAGATGACCGCGGTACGCAGGACGCCGGGCTGGTTCAGGACATGGACATCCAGAACCTGGGCAATGCCCACCAGCAGGAAGGTCAGCACCTTCCGGCAGAGGCCTCCAAAGCCCACGGCGGAACTGAGCTTTCGGTCCTCGATGGCGCACATGACGCCGGTGAGGTAGTCCACGATCACGAAGACCAGCAGCGCGTAGAGCAGGCCGTCGCTTCCGCCCAGGAAATAGCCGAGCCATGCGCCGACGGCGGCGAGAGAAGCTTTGATGATGGAAGAGATGAAATGAGAAAACAGGTGTTAAAACATCTATTCACAATCTGGCAGACTTACCTGATGACAGGACGGGATTGTGAGATGATTTTATTATGATGCCTATTCATGAACGTGATTTTACAACTTATCCTCGGTAATTTAAGGCATACAGGTGGTTTAAGCCGCTTCTGATATTAAGTTCCTTCTGCGTGAAAAAACCGGGGATGTACAGTTCACCGCCGAGGATGGCCGGGAGAATCTCCTTGACGGCGTTGAAGAACTCTTCCTAATTTACATTTACAGTATCACCAAAACATATTGATGTCGAGAATTAAATATCATATCAATCCCCCGCTCCTGCGCCGTAACGAAGGTGCAGGAGCTTTTCTATTGTCCGGGCGCGGAGACGGTAGACGGAACTCATCTCACAGTGTAGCTCTTCCATCAGGTCAATGGTGCATTTCAGGTGTGGCGGGGCGGCGGGTGTGCCAAGAGAACCGTCCCTCTGACACGGGCGAGACAAAAGGACCGTCCCCGTGTTTGCTAGTGTCAGACGAAAGCTACGTCCCCTTGTCTTAACACGTCCCTTTGTCTTAACATCTGCCTCACCTCTTGCCACCCCATAGCCGGATGCCACCTTCATGCCCTGCACCTCATTTCCCTTTGTTACGCACGTTCCTTTTGGCTGTTGATATAATGCGTCACCTGTTCCCG
>CADAPN010000066.1 GCA_902789835.1 Oscillospiraceae bacterium | reverse complement strand
ATAAGCTTTTCTTACATTGTTCAATTTTCAAGGTACATCCGCTGTCCTCTTTTGAACCGCTTGGCTCTCTCGCGACAGCTTGATTATATTACCACACGATCTTCCGTTTGTCAACAACTTTTTTCACTTTTTTTGAAAATACTTTTTGAGTTCCGGTTGAACCATAAATAGTTCGGATCGCGAGGTGAGTTGTAATATACACCACGCGATCCGATTTGTCAATTGCTTTTTTAATGTTTTGTCTCTGTTTTTTTACTTATTCCAGAATGTTCCCAATCCAGGGCAGTTTCTCTTTCCTTCCGCCCAGTGCATTGCTCATTCCCTTATAGATCAGGTACAGTCTGATCAGCGTTGCAATCCAGCCGATACCCGTTAATCCGCCGATCACATCAATGACGATCCCGAAGACAAAGAGCTTCAATCCCTGTTTGGCATGGAACTTTGCGTACTCGTCATTCGGTGTAAAGATATACGGAAGCACGAACAGCGCACTGAGATAACTGAGTGACGCAAGCGCCTTGTTCCCTTCTCCGGTATAGCTCTGCCCCTCATGGCTTCGAACAGCGTCTTCCGGATCAATCGCAGAGCGCGTAGTTTCTTCCGCCCGACGTCTCCGGTATTCCTCCTCGGCCCAGCGGCGGTCATCTTCCTGCTGCTTCCTGCGGGCTTCTTCCCGGGCCGCCTGCTCCTCGCGTCTGACCCGTTCCTGCTCCGCCCACTGGCGATTCTGTTCCTGGCTCCGCTTTCTCTGTTCTTCCAGACGCCGGCGAAGCTCTTCGTTGCTGCTCCTGCTGCCATACTGTCTGGCGGCAGCCGCTCCGGATTTCGCGTTCTTTTCCTTTTCCGCCTTTTCCCGGAGTGCAATCTGCGCCGCTTCCGGATCATAGCCGCAGGCCAGACAGATGCTTTGCCCATCCGGGATATATGCGCCGCATCTTACACAATATGCCATATGTGCAGCCTCCCCTTCCGTTCTGTCTCTGTCGGCCTATAACCGGCATCCTGCTGTGATGAATCTATTCTACGTCGTTCCGGTGGTATTTCAAGCTTGGGAATGTAAACTTTACTTCTTTTCCGCGATGTCCTTCTGCACCATCGCCATGAAGTCGTCCAGCGGCATCGCGCCCAGGTCCTGACCGTCTCTGGTACGGACGGCAACGGCTCCGGCTTCCGCCTCTTTCGCGCCGATGACCAGCATGTAGGGCGCACGATCTTCCTGCTGAGCCTGACGGATCTTATAACCGATCTTCTCATTGGAAGTATCCAGCACCGAACGCACGCCTGCATCCAGCAGCTTCTCGTTCACCTGATCGGCATACTCCATAGTTTTCTCGCTGATGGGCAGCACCTTCACCTGGGTCGGGGCCAGCCACACCGGGAAGCGTCCCTTCGTCTCTTCAATCAGGTAGGCCATGAAGCGGTCGAGGGAGCCCAGGATGGCACGGTGAATCACAACCGGGCACTTTTCGCTGCCGTCACGGTCGATGTAAGTCAGCTGGAACTTTGCCGGCAGGCAGAAGTCGAGCTGGCAGGTGGACAGCGTATACTCCACACCGACAGCGGGCTTTACGTTGACATCCAGCTTCGGCCCGTAGAAGGCGGCCTCGCCGATTTCTTCGGTGAATTCAATGCCGAGCTCGATAAGCACTTCGCGCAGCGCGCTCTCGGCGGTGTTCCACATCTCGTCGTCCTGGTGGTACTTTTTCTTGTCCGCGGGATCGCGCAAGGAAAGCACGCAGCGATAGTCCGTGATGTTGAAATCCCTGTAAACGTCGAAGATCAGGTCGCAGACCGCCGCAACCTCGTCCTTGATCTGCTCGGGCGTGACAAACAGGTGCGCGTCATTCTGGCAGAAGTGACGGCCGCGCTCAATGCCCTTCAGGGCGCCGGAGGCTTCGAAGCGGAAGTCATGGGCGATCTCGCCGATGCGCAGCGGGAGGTTCCGGTAGGACCGGGGACGGTTGGCATAAATCCGCATGTGGTGCGGGCAGTTCATCGGGCGGAGAACATAGGCTTCCCCTTCGAGCTCCATAGCCGGGAACATGTTATCCTTATAGTGCTCCCAGTGACCCGAGGTCTTGTACAGGTCTACCGAGCCGACGCACGGGGTCATGACATGGTGATAGCCGAGTCTGCGCTCTTTTTCCTTAATATAGTTCTCCAGCTCCTGCCAGACAATATAGCCGTTGGGAAGGAACATCGGAAGGCCCTTGCCCACGAGATCATCCGTCATGAACAGCTGCATTTCCTTGCCGATCTTGCGGTGGTCGCGCTCTCTGGCTTCCTGCTGCTGGCGATCCCACTCCTCGAGTTCTTCGGCGGTCCGGAAGGCAACGCCATTGATGCGAGTGAGCATCTTGTTGCTGCTGTCATCTTTCCAGTAGGCGCCGGACTGCTGGGTAATCTTGAAGGCCTTGAGCGCCTTGGTGTAGGTCAGGTGAGGTCCGAGGCACATATCCACATATTCGCCCTGCTGGAAGAAGCTGAATTCCGTCTCCTCCGCCAGATCGGCCATGTGCTCGACCTTGTACTTCTCACCGCGCTCTTCCATAAGCTTCTTCGCCTCTTCACGCGGAAGAACGAAGGCCTTTATCGGCAGGTTTTCCTTGGTGATCTTCTTCATTTCCTTCTCGATGGCCTCGAGATCTTCGTTGGTCAGCTTGGTATCGCCCAGATCCACGTCATAATAGAAGCCGTTCTGGGTGGCCGGACCGAAGGCGAAGTCCGCCTGGGGATAGAGGCGCTTGATGGCCTGGGCCATGATATGGGCCGCGGTGTGGCGAAGGACATGCAGTTCCTCTTCCTGCGGGCATTCGCCGACCGTACCGTCTTTGTAAATGATTTTCATCGTCTTTCCTCCTAAAAGATAAGCACCCTCAGCTCTCGCCAAGGGTGCATAAAATACACGGTTCCACCTTGTTCTTTCACTCTTTGAAGCACATTACGCGTGCCCGCGGGAAGGCATTTCCTCCTTCCGGCTCGGGAGCGGTCACCTGTCGTCTGTTTCAGAAGCGGCTCACAGCCTTTGGCCGCTCTCTCTGGACTGTCGCAAACGACGTGTTCTCCGTCACTGCCTTTTCAATTCCACGTTAATATAGCATCGAAAAACGCTTCTGTCAACGGTTTTTGCCGGAATTCATGCTTTGCTTTCTTAAACGTTGAAGCGGAACATCGTCACGTCGCCGTCCTGCATGACGTAGTCTTTTCCTTCCAGACGAAACAGGCCCTTCTCCTTGACGGCGGCCATGCTTCCGCAGTTCTTCAGGTCTTCAAAAGCCACGATTTCGGCCCGGATGAATCCGCGCTCGATGTCCTTGTGGATCTTGCCCGCCGCTTTGGGCGCCTTGGTTCCGCGGACAATCGTCCAGGCGTGAACGTCGTCTTCGCCCGCCGTCAGGAACGAGATATAGCCCAGCAGGTCATAGGAGGTCTTGATCAGGCGGTCCAGACCGCGTTCCGTGAGGCCGAGGTCTTCCATAAACATCTTGGCCTCTTCCTCATCCAGCTCCGCCAGATCCTCTTCGAACTTGGCTGCCACCGGCAGGACAGCCGCGCCCTGCTTTTCGGCATACTCGGCCAGGGCGCTGAAATTCGGGTCCGCCTTCCAGTCCGCCATGCCGTTCTCGTCCAGATTGCCGACGTAGATCACGGGTTTCACGGTGAGGAGGCCGCCGTCGGCGAGAATATCCTGGTCCTCTTCGGTAAACTCGAATTCCCGGGCGGGCTTCTCCGCCTCAAGATGGGCGATCAGCGCTTCGCACATCTCGACTTCGCGCTTATACTTTTTATCGCCGCTCTTGGCATTCTTTTTCGCGCGGTCCAGACGGCGCTCCACAATCTCGAGATCCGCCAGAATCAGCTCCAGCTCAAACGACTGGGCATCGCGCACGGCGTCGGCTTTCTCCAGAAAGATGTCGTCGTTGTCAAAGCAGCGGACCACTTCCACCAGAGCATCGACCTGGCGGATGGTCTGGAAAACCTCGTTCCCCTTCCCGCCGCCGGTGCTGACACCGACCACATCGACAAACTCCACCGTCGCCGGAGAGTACTTCTTCGGGTGATAGTATTCCGCGAGCCAGTCCAGACGCTCATCCGGCACCTTTGCCGTGCCCATGTTGGGCTTCGCGCCCGCGTTGGAGTAGGCGCTTGTCTCGGCCTTGGAGCCGGTCAGGGCGTTAAAGAGCGTTGTCTTTCCGACATTCGGAAGTCCGACAATTCCTAATTTCATATCGTCACGTTTCCCTTCAAGATCTAATTGAATTCATCTGCAGTTTACATTCTCTCAACCGTTTCTTGCGGTTCACTCACGGTGATTCATCCCCACTCGATCGGTTTGCACTTTTTTGCGCAAGTACACGCTTCCTTCAGCTTTTATGAACGGAGGAATTATATCACAGTAGGCTCCGTTTCTCAAGACTTCGATTCCATCCCCTGCAAAATGTTTCGAAGATGGTGATAAAGGTCCGAGATCTGTGGTATTTTTCTGCCTGTTTTCTGCTTTTCCCTATTGCCAAACAGCGCCGGAACTGCTATAATCACCGAGTAATTCAATTACAAAGGAGTTTTCAACCATGAATAAAACTGAACTTGTAAAAAAAGTTGCCGCTGAGAACGCGCTCAGCCAGAAGCAGGCCGCCGCTGTTGTCGACAGCGTTCTGGGTGCTGTCGTCGATACCGTCGCCGCCGGCGAGTCCGTCGCGCTCTTCGGTTTCGGTACTTTCTCCCTGAAGCATCGTGATGCCCGCGAGGGCCGCAATCCTGCCACGGGCAAGACCATGCAGTTCGCCGCCAGCAACACCCCCGTCTTCAAGGCCGGCAAGGCGTTCAAGGAGAAGGTCAATAAGTAAGTTCTTTTTCTGCCCGGCGCATGCCGCCGATACTTTTCCGGGAGGTGAAAACCATGCTGCCGAAAGACCCTGTCATGCTGATGAGCGTCCTCAACACGAAACTTCGGGACGAGTATGCTTCGCTTGAGGCCCTGTGTGATGATCTGGAGCTGGACCGGGACGATCTCGTCGCCCGTCTGCACCAGTCGGGATTCGACTATGACCCGGAGCGAAATCAGTTTCGCTGAGACTTGCGGTCAAAGAGACAGCACCGCAGTCTGAGCGGGCGTTTGCAAGTCCACGGTCAGCGTATTCCCGGGGTATTCCACAACATTCGGGCAGCGGGACAGGAATTCATCCGGCGTCGCGATCACGTCATAGCCCATATCGCCCCGCCGGAAGTGCATCGGGACCGTAACCCTCGGGCGCAGCTGCTCCACAATCTCCAGCGCCTGCGCGGCGTTGATGGTATAGTACCCGCCGATCGGAATCAGAAGAATATCCGGCTCCGCCAGCGTCTCAATCTGTTCGCGGTTCAGCTCCGTCCCCAGATCGCCCAGATGAACGAGCTTCATCCCCTCCGCGTACAGGACATGGATGGTGTTTGAACCTCTCTTTCTGCCGCAGACCTCGTCATGCCAGGACGGAATCGCTTCTACCCGCACGCCGAAAGGCTTTCCCGTCAGGCTGACACCCGCCCGGAAATTATGATCGCCATGCTCGTGGCTGCAGAGCACGGCATCCGCTTCCAGACGCAGCGGTCCAAGCCCCGGTACTTTTCCGTCCTCATACGGATCCAGGACAACGCTCCCCTCCTGTGTTTTGACGGTGAAGCATGAATGACCGTTCCAGATGATTTCCATCTCCGTGTACTCCTTTCCGTCTGCCGTATGGCGGCAGCACTTAATATTTCCTGCATCGATTTGTTTTACTATAACAGAAATCCAGAGCCGCTTCAATACGCGATTTGAACGCACATAAGCAAAAACTCATGCACTTTTCACGGTGCATGAGTTTTTGTTTTTCCCGATGCGTTGATCGGGCATTGCGGGTTTACTTGTTCTTATCCCGCTTGTTCAGTCCGACGGACTGATACCAGCTGTCCGTAAACGGATCGGAGGGATCCGGCGCCTCGTGCTTACCGCGGCGGCGCGCCGGTTCCGGCGCCTTCTCCGGTTCGGGTTCTGCGACAGGCGCTTCCACTTCCTGCTCCGGAAGCTCCTCCGCCGGTTCCGCGGCGGGTTGTGCCTCCGGTTCCGCGGCGGTCGAAGCCGTCGGTTCCTCTTCAAAGATCTCTACCTCAAGATCCGGGAGCTCTTCTTCCTGCGGTGCCGCCGGCTCATCAAAGCTGCCGAAGTCCGGAGCTTCAAACCCGGTTTTTCCGCTGTCGCTTGCCGCCTCGGAAGCATAGCCGGCAGATGTATATCCGGTGTAGCTTGAGGGCGTCTTGGGCGTCGGATCCCGATAATCGTCCAGATTGAGGTCGAAGTCTTTCATCAGATCCATGGTTGGATCGTCGTCCTGTGCCGGTTCCGGTTCGGGTTCAAAGTCCAGATCCGGAATCACCGGGGCAACCGGCTTGCGGGTGTACTCTTTCCCTGAGGGGTAGCGGAGAGTTTCCTTGCCCCCGTTCCTTTTGCCGGAACGACGCTTTCCGCCGCCCAGCTTGCCGGAGCGCTGCAGGAAGAAGAACACCAGGGCAACCGCCACGGCCGCCAGCAGGAGCAGGATGATCCAGACGATCATCGATGCGCCGTCTCCGGTCTTCGGTGCTTTCGACACGTTGAAGCTTCCGTCGATCTGCTTGGATGCAGAGACGATGGTGTAGTTGTGTCCGCCGCTCTTCAGGCTCTGAATGTACGAGGACTTCAGCGTGATAATGGTGCTGCCTTCCTTGACGGTGTAGTTGTCGGTAGGCACCTTCGCGCCGTCGATCAGCAGGTACTTGAACTCCGCGTACGGGGCATCCGAGCGGATGGTAAAGGTATTGCCATAGTAGGCCGTGGTGGTGGTGGCGCGGCTGCTCTCGCCGGAGGAGCCGGTGATCTTCAGCGTTCCGTCCACCATCGTGATATCATAGTTGGCCGTGACATCCGTGTTGCCGGCGGTAATCTTGACGTTGCTGACTCTCTTGGTGTAGACGCCCGGATCAACAGGACCGTTCTTGATGGTGTTGCCGTTGCTGTCAAACACCTCGTAATCCGCGCTGAGGGAGTGGTTGGAATTGGCCAGAGCGGTGGCTTTCACGCTCTTATTGTTCAGGGCCTTTCCGTCGTAGACCTTTTCGTCCGAAACGGCCGTCAGGGTCAGCGGGTACTTCGTCACGGTGAGCGTGCCGGAGTAGTAGTTGATGTTGTACTTGCTGTTGTCCACGGCCGCGCCGTTCGCCGACTTGATGACCACGGCCTGGATCTCGTTGGCACGGGTTCCCACGTCGGTAATCACGGACGAGGGCTTAAACGTGACCTTCTCGATCACATCGCCGTCCACAAGGCCGTTGGCGGTGTACTCGTTGAGCTTGTGCTCCGTTCCGTCATAGGGGAAGGTGCCGGATTTGGCCGTAATGGAGAGCGAGACATTGCTGCGCTGCTGACCGGAGGCTCCGGCGTTGATGGTGATGGTGCCGTTAACGGTGCGGATGCTGTAGTTGCGCGTTACATCGTTTCCGTAGGCATCGACGACACGAAGGTTGTTCAGATCGATGCTGGTGTTGAAAGTGGTGGTGCCGCGGCCAACGACAAAGCTGCCGGTGAGCGAGTGCCCGGGAACCAGGCCCTCCGCCTTGAAGCCGTTCTTGAAGGTGCCGTCCGGCGTGCTCAGACTGGAGGCAACAACCTCCGTGCCGTTGGTCGTGAGCGAGCCGGAAATGGCCGTCACCGTCAGGTCGCGCTGTACAACGGTCAGTGTGCCGGGGGTGGAAATGAGGACATACTTGTTCACGTCCACATCCCCGCCTGTGGCGGTGGTCACCTCAACGGAGGTGATCCGGTTCGACTGATTGCCGACATTTGTAATGGTGGCTTGATCGCTGAAGTTGACCTTGACCAGCTTGTCCCCATTGACCAGGCCGCTGTAGTCATATTCGCGCATGGAGTGCGCCATGCCGTCATAGGTCCAGGTGTAGGAGCGCGGATTGACGATCAGGTCATAGGTGGTGGGGGCATTGATGGTGATATAGCCGTCCTGCGTCTGAATGCTGTAGCATCTGGTCACATCAAAGCCGTTTGCGGTAATGCGGACCGCCTCCGGGTCGATGCTGGTCTTGAAGCTTTCCTTTCCGCTTCCCTGTACGAAGTTACCGGAGAGGGTATGGCCGGTCATCAGGCCTTCCTGGCGATAGCCGTTGACGAATTTGCCGTCCTGGGTGCTCAGACTGGATGCGACAATGTTTTCGCCCTTGGTGTTCAAAGTGCCGGAGATTGCGATGAGCTTCAGGGGTCGCTTGCTCACCGTAAGCGTTCCATTGTTAACTGTGAAGTTGGGGCTCGCAATAAGCTGTTCCTTGGTGAAGGCCACTTTTCCGTTTTCGTCCACCAAAGAAAAGTCCTTCAGGGTGTCCACCGTATCCGGTTCCGTGATGCTGTTATACTCGACATGCAGACGGTATTTTCCAAGATCGCCGGAAACCGAAACCGCAGTGCTGTCTCCTTCTTTCGTCAGCGACGTACCGTCATATTCCTTGCTTCCCGACGCGATGTTCAGCGTAGCCTTCGGGATCGTGGGCTCCGGCTTGGTGATGGTCAGAGTACCAAGCGTCTCCACGGTGAAGTTCGGGCTCTTGTCCAGATCCTCCTTGGTGAAAACCGTCTTGCCCTGGGCATCCTGGAGTTCATAACTGCTGATGGTGGGTTTGGTTCCGATCTCGGTAATTGTGTTATATGTTACCGCAATTTTGTAATCCCCGATCGTACCGCTGAGGAGATATCCCTTATCCCCCTGCATGGTCAGTTCGGTTCCGTCATATTCCTTGCTGGCATCAAGGCCCCGCAGGGTGAGCGTGGGAACCGTCGGCTTATCGGGCTCCGGCGGAGTATCCGGCTTCTCAACCGTAACGGTGACATAACCGTTAACAGCGCTGATGCTGTAGAGGGCTGTCACGTCCGTCTCTCCGTTGTAAACACGGATCGCGTCCGCATTCACAACCGTGTCAAATCCGGGGGCGGTTCCCTGACCGCTGACGATGTTTTCACCTTTGATTACGTGGCCGTCCAGCAGGCCGGTGACTTTATAGCCGTCTTTATAGCCTTCTGCACTGCATTCCGCGAGAGTAACCGTCTGGTCCGCGGCCTTGACGGTGACCGAAGCGGTGATACCGGTAATGACAAGCGTCTGCTTCTCCGCCGGATCCGCAACCGTCAGAGTTCCGTTTATTACTCTTAACTGCCCGGAATCTCTCGCAGCCTGGATTTCATCCGTGCTGAACATCGGCTGGTTGTTCACATCGTTGATGGCACAGGAGGTAACCGCATTCTCGCTTGTACCGATTTCTGTTCTGCTGCCGCCGGCATAAGAGATCACAATTCGATAGGTGATCCCCTTCTCGTCGGTAATCTCGGTCACATCCGTCCCGGCATCCATCGTGAGCGGTGTCCCGTCGAAGAGTTTACTGGCGCTCGGCGCTTCAACCGTCACCGTGGGGATCACCGGTTTGGGAGCCGGAACAAATTCATTCACGGTGATGCGACCGCTTTCTCCATGGATATCATAGAGCGAGGTCACATCCTGTCCAGCCCTCGTAATCTGGACCTTGGTTGTATCAACGTTGACATCGAAGCTGCTGCTTCCGGATGCGGTTACGATGCCGTTATCGACAATCGTATCTCCCTCCAGGAGACCAACCGCCTGATAGCCGTTTGTAAAGCC
>CADAPN010000065.1 GCA_902789835.1 Oscillospiraceae bacterium | reverse complement strand
ATGACAATGCTTAACAAAGTCGACGGAGCTTCTGCGTCTGACGGCAGCTCCTATTTGGAATTGGCAGACTTCATCATCCAAAATGGAGCAAAACCAAACGAAGACCTCAAGGAGCTTTGGAAAAGGATCGTCTTCAACATGGCGGTATCCAACACAGATGATCACCTTCGCAATCATGGATTTCTTCTTACAGAGAATGGGTGGCGCTTATCGCCTGCTTATGATGTTAATCCGCAGACCAATAAGGAAGAACTGTCGCTGAATGTGAATGACGAGGATAATTCTATTGATATAAACCTGGCAATCGAAACGAGCAGGTTTTTCCAGCTTGATAGAAACGAGGCCAAGAACCTAGCGGAAAAGATTTGTTTGATCGTCCGTGAAAGCTGGGAAGGGGCAGCCAGAAGATATGGCCTCAGCCGTGGACAATGAAGCAAGTAATTGGGGTAAGTAACCCAGCGGTCTTGAAATTAATGATAAATGAGAAACCGCTTTGAATAGTCAAAAGAAATAATCGGCGGAAGAGAAGTGTTAAAAAGAAATTGGCAATAAAAAGCCTGACGGGGCTTATCTTTTCAGTGTTCCAATGGGGGACGACAGTCCCCGAAAATACCTGTTTTGATTTCAAGCTTTCTGAGTAACGGAGAAAACATGAAGACGGTAAAAGTTGTTGCGGCCATCATCCGGGATGGAGACAAGGTATTTGCCACCCAGCGTGGATATGGCGATTATAAGGACGGCTGGGAATTCCCCGGCGGAAAGATCGAACCGGGCGAAAGCCCGGAGCAGGCCCTGGAGCGGGAGATCAAAGAGGAATTGGATACAGATATTGCCGTTGGGGACTACCTCACGACGGTTGAGTACGATTACCCAAGCTTCCACCTGAGCATGCAATGCTATTGGGGCAGGATTGTGGATGGCATGCCGGTGCTGAAAGAGCATGAAGCAGCACGGTGGCTTGATGCGGATCACATCGACAGTGTTGATTGGCTCCCGGCAGACCTGACGGTGATTGACCTTATCAAGGATAAGCTGGCCGATCAGGCAGAGGCAGAGATTCTTCAGGAATAAAAGGCGACATTGAAGGAGCTGGCAAAGGAATGGCAATAACAAAAACTGATTTCATGCGTGGAATGCAGTGCCCGAAAATGCTATGGCTGGACAAGCACAAACCCGGTCTGAAAGTTATCCCTCCGGAAATCCAGGAAAAACTTGACGCGGGCAACGACTTCGGGGATCAGGCGATGGGGATGTTTGGCCCCTACGAGGAGATGACAGTTTATCGGCCGGGAACCACGATTCCGGACAAGGCTGCCATGCTGAAGCGGACACAGGAGCACCTGGAGGCCGGCACCCCTGTAATATGTGAAGCGGCCTTTTCCAATTACAACAATTACTGTGCGGTAGATATTCTTCGCAAAACCGAAACGGGATACGACTTCTACGAGGTTAAAAACGCGCCGGAAGTATATCCTCAGTTTGTCAAAGATGCCGGGTTCCAGTATTACATCATGGCCCGATGCAAAATGAAGATCGGCAAGGTTTACATCGTCATTCATGGTCCTGACGACGAGAATCCCTTTGTCCCGGTTGATGTTACGGAAGAAGCGAAAGGCTATTATAAATGGATCAATGACCATATCTGGGACCTGAACCGGATGCAAAAGCAAGCAGAAGAAATAGAAACGGAGCCAGGTGAACAATGCACGAATCCTTATGAGTGCTGGTATTACGAATACTGTCACAGATAAAACTTAAGCGCCGATCCAGTCCCGGCAGCCATACATCACGCGGGTGTAATCAACGATATACCCTGTTGAAGCCTTGAGGAATACAGCGCATAATACGACCAATGATGAGAGGTGCCCAATGATCAGACCCATTATGAAAGACCCGATTTTCCTGGCGCAGAAATCTGCACCGGCTACGGTACAGGATCTTCCTGTCGCACAGGACTTGCGGGACACGCTCGACTCGCACCGGGAAGGCTGCGTGGGGATGGCGGCCAACATGATAGGCGTTGCCAAGCGGATCATTATCTTTGACGACAACGGCAGCGCGACCGTGATGTTCAATCCGGAAATCGTCAAATGCTCCGGGGCTTACGAGGCCGAAGAAGGATGCCTGTCCCTGACCGGCACGCGGAAAGCAAAGCGATTCCGCTCCATCAAAGTGCAGTACCAGAATGAACAGTTTCAAACGCGGCTCAAAACCTACACCGGCTGGACCGCGCAGATCATTCAGCACGAGATCGATCATTGCAGCGGCGTGCTGATTTAAATCATGTTTGTTGAGGAAAGCTGTCGGGTATTTCATGCAAATCTTCCATCCAACCATGAAGGGCTTTACAGCGGGGAAGAGCATGATTATAATAGCAATGATAACTGACCAAGACGGAGGACGACGGAATGAAAAAGATATTGGTTATGATTCTTGCGGCACTGACGGTGCTGGCCCTGTGCGCCTGCGGAAGCAAGACGGCCGGCAGCACCGGGGACACGCAGGCGAAAAACGAGACCGCTGCACCGGCGAGCGAAGAGGCATCCGAGAAGGATGAAACGTTCCAGAAGGTGCGCCACGCGGAGATCACCGTGAAGGACTACGGCACAATCAAGCTGGAGCTGGACGAGGGAACCGCCCCCATCACGGTGGCAAATTTTATAAAGCTGGCCAAGGACGGCTTCTATGACGGTCTTACCTTCCACAGGATCATGGACGGATTCATGATCCAGGGCGGAGATCCGCGGGGCAACGGCACCGGCGGATCGGATGAAAAAATCAAAGGCGAGTTTAAGCAGAACGGCGTGGATAATCCGATCAGCCACGTGAAGGGTGTGATTTCCATGGCACGTTCCAATCAGCCGGACAGCGCGAGCTCCCAATTCTTCATCACGGTGGCGGATTCGACTTTCCTGGACGGCGCGTATGCGGCGTTCGGCCGCGTGACCGAAGGCATGGAAGTTGCCGAGAAAATCGCAAAGGATGTCAAACCCGTGGATAACAACGGTTCTGTGATGCCGGATGAGCAGCCGGTGATCGAGAGCATCGTGATTACCGACTGACTCGGCTTCCGAGAACAAGACAGACAGAAAAAACGTCTCCCTGCCGCCGCGGCGGCAGGGAGACTGACTATTTCGGGGTTAAACTGCGGATAATCTCTTTTCCGGATCAAAGATTCTGAGCGGCATGCTCACCGGCGATGAAGCCAAAGGTGACCGCATGGCCGAGGGACAGACCCGGATGGAAGAACGGATAGTCCGGCGCGCCGTAGAACTGGCCGCCCAGGTTGCCGACGGCGTAGAGGCCCGGAATCACGTCGCCGTTCTCTTTCACGACACGGCCGTACTCATCGGAGAGCACACCGGCGGTGATGGAGGAGCAGCGGATGTGACGGCGGATGCCCCAGAAGGGCGCGGTCACAAACTTGTGCAGGAACTCAGGCTTCTTGCCGAAGTCGAGGTCTTCACCCTTCTCGCACATCTCGTTGTAGCGGTTGAAGGACGCGACCGTGGCTTCGACGGGCAGGCCCATCTTCTCGGCCAGCTCTTCGATGGTGTCGGCACGGAAGGTGTCGATCAGCTCGGGGAAGACACCGACGTGGAGAGAGGGATCCTCTTCCTTCAGGTAGCGCTGCATGACAACCTCGGGAACACCGGCGGTGGCATACTGCATATAGTCGTTGTCATAGATCTGGCAGTACCAGCCGAGAGAACCGGTCTCCTGATGCTCGTGATCCATGTTCTCGCCGACAAAGCCCGGCTGCCAACGAAGAACGTTGGAGATATAGGCCATATCGACTTCTTCGCTGACAAAGCGCTCGCCGTTCATGTTGAGGTCCAGGAAGGCGTGCTCATCCCACATGAGACCGGCGTCAAAGTCGTGCATGACGCGGCTGTGGGCGACAGGCTCCATGGCGCCGCCGGCTTCGATGGCGAGGATGTTGCCGTCGCCGGTGCGGTGGTAGACCTTCTTGTCAAAGTGCTCAATGTCGGGGCAGAAGCGGCGGACCATGGTGGCGTTGTTTTCATAGGCGCCGGTGGCGAGAATGACGGACTTGGCGTTGAACTTGATGAAGCCGTTCTCACCCTGACCGACGCAGCCGACGATGGCGCCGTCGGCGTCCTTGACGAGCTGGACAACCGGTGTGCTGAAGTAAACCTGGAGGTTGTCAAACTGCTCCTGGGCGTCGGCCAGAATGCCGGCCACGAGGGTGCCGTAGTTGTTGGGCTTGGGACCGAACCAGGGGGCAAAGACCTCAACCTTGTCCTCGCCGAAGTCAAAGCTCTGGGTGCCGTCGTGCATGACGCCGGTCATGACGGTGGAGGTGTCCTGATACTTGGTAACGCCGGTCTTGTCATTCTTCCACTCGGTCGCTTCGGTGATGCCGCCCTTTTCGCAGACAAACTTCAGGGCCTCTTCCGAACGCTCGATATAGGCCTCAAGGAGCTTGCGATTGGGACGCCAGCAGTTGACGGCGGTGGCAAATGTGAGCCATTTCTTCAGGCCGCCCTCCGTGGAGCCGCTCTTAATGATGGCGGAGGAGCAGTTGCCCTGGGAGACGGCGATGGGCTCCTTCTGCAGCATGGCAACCTTCGCGCCCATCTCGGCGGCCTTGACCGCGGCGATGACACCGGAGGCACCGGCGCCGCAGACGACTACGTCCACGTCGACCTCTTCGGCAAACTCGGTAATGGGCTCAAGGATGACCGCGGAGGCGTTGATGTCCTCGGCCGTAATATCCGTGAGAACATAAGCACCGTCGGACTCGACTATGGGCTTGACAGAGCCGGAGTCAACGGCATCGCCTCTGGCCTGAGCAAAGCAGTTGTTCAGAGCCTTGCGCACGGCCTCGCTGGTGAGGGATGCGCCGGATACGCCGTCAATATCGGCGCTCCCTGCGGCCATGACCTGGGCCTTGAGCTCTTCAGCGGCAACCTGGCCGATGGCGGCGGTCTCCTCGGAGACATCCAGGACTACGTCAATGAGGGAATTCTCATCGAAGGTGGCGGTGACGGTGACGGTGCCCATGCCGGTGGCAGTGGCGGAATAGGTGCCCGGGGTATAGAGGCCGTCAGCGGAGGCCTTGGCGTTCACTGCGCCGAGACCGACACCGGCCATGGCGAGAGAGGCGGCGCCTGCGAGGGAGCCTTTCAGGAAATCTCTTCTGCTGAGGTTGGACATAAGACATTCTTCCTTTCTTGTATTATGGTTTTAAATGAGCTATAATGTGGTGAAACCACGATCTGAATTCAGTATAAACCCTGTCCCAAGGACAGAGTCAATAAAAAAATAACAATCTTTTGCGATTTTGACAGGCGGGTGAAGCATGTGAAGATCAACGAGCTGGCAAAGCTGTCGGGACTGAACGCGGAGACGATCCGGAAGTATCGGGAGCGAGGCCTTCTGAAACCGGCGCGTAATCCGGAAAACGGGTATTATGAATACGGCTGGCCGGACTTCCTGAATCTGCTGTACATCCGCAAACTGCGCGGGGCGCATCTCTCACTGGACGCCATTGAGGCGACCTGCCGGAGCGGAGATGCCGAATCTCTGCTGCAGGGGTACCGGGAGACCATTGCCGACCTGGAAAAACAGATCCGAGACCTGAAACGGCGGGAGATGATGCTGAGCATCACGGCGCGGCATTATGAGCGGGACGCCCAGGCCACGGATCAGATCCGGATTATCGAGGCCTTCGACACCAAGTATGACAGCTATTTTGACCAGGAAAACCCGGACGAGATCCGCAGACGCTGGATCGAGAATATTGACCTCTTCACGCTGGTGGTGTGTATCGAACAGAGATACTTCGAAGATGCCGTGCTTCCGGCGCGCATTCCCATTCGTATCGGGATCGGAACCTATGAAAGCGTGATCCGCGAAGAACACATCCGGATGCCGAAGCAGGTTATGGTATTTCCGAAAGCGAAGTATGCGTCTTTTTTCCTGGAAGTGGCGGATGATATGCGCTCTGTACCGGCAGAGCGGCTGGCGGCGATCCGCCGGTTTCTGCGGGAGCAGGACCTTCATGCGCTGGGAAACTCCACGGCGTATCTGTACCGGGTGGATACCTCCGGAACCCAGCCGCGGTTTATTTTTTGCGTCCGGGTGATGGTAGAACCATTGCCATGAGTGCCGAAACATGATAGAATAGCGGCAGACTGCAAAAACAGAAATTGTGATATAAAGCAGAAAACAGAATATCGTTCTTCCTGCCTGCGGAATGCGGAACATGGAATCGGGTGAAATTCTCCCGGCGAGTCGGTCACTGTGAAGCCGTCGGAGAACTACGGACTCTGAACGGATCAGTCAGATACATGGGGAAGAACGGTGCTTTTGCCGGAACCGAAAGCACGTTGAGACAGACGCGGAGGATGCGTCTGCCGTTGGCGTACTCGTGTTTCGGGTGCGTCTTTTTTTATTGTCATCGGGAGGAATGAGATGGTTCACTTTGTCGGAGCGGGACCCGGAGCACCCGACCTGATTACCCTGCGCGGGGCTGCCCTGCTGGAGGCGGCGGATCAGGTGATCTATGCCGGAAGTCTGGTGAACCCCGCGCTGCTGGAGCGCTGCCGGGCGGACTGCCGGATCCTGAACAGTGCCGTGATGACCCTGGAAGAGGTCATCGACGCGATCCGCAGCGCGGAGGCCCGGGGACAGACAACCGTGCGCCTGCACACAGGTGACCCAAGCGTCTACGGAGCGATCCGGGAGCAGATGGACTGTCTGGACAGGCTTGAGATCCCATACGATGTGACCCCGGGCGTATCAAGCTTCTGCGGGGCGGCGGCGGCGCTCCGGGCGGAATACACCCTGCCGGGGATCAGCCAGACGCTGATCCTGACCCGGATGGAAGGGCGGACGCCTGTGCCGGAACGCGAGCAGATCCGCGGGCTTGCCCGGCACGGAAGCTCCATGGCGATCTT
Source organism: Oscillospiraceae bacterium (assembly GCA_902789835.1). Next base: position 16,554 of record CADAPN010000065.1, on the reverse strand, counting down.
CCTCTCGGCGGGAATGCTGCAAGAGCTGCAGACGGAACTGATGAAGGGCGCCTATACGGCGGAGACTCCGGCGGCGCTGGTATATAAGGCGAGCTGGCCGGAAGAGAAGCTTATATCCTGTACGGTCGGGACGCTTGCGGAAAGTGCCCGAGAGCATGGAATACATCGGACGGCGCTGGTGCTGGTGGGGGAGTTCCTGGCCGGGAGCCGGGAGAGGAGCCGCCTCTATGACCCCGCGTTTACCACGGGATATCGGAAAGGAACGGACGAGAGGTGAAGATCTGCTTGGTTGGCTGCGGCTGCGGCCGCGAAACCCTGTGCGCAGACGCGGCGGAGGCAATCAGGTCTTCCGACGCGCTCATCGGGGCGCCGCGCTTGCTGGACCTGTTCCCGGAGACGGAGACGAAGATCCCGGCTCTGTCTGCGAAGGAAATCGCTGAAGCACTTTCGTCGCTCCGCTGCCATGAGGCCTGCGCCCTCTTCAGCGGGGACAGCGGCTTCTATTCCGGGGCCCGGCTGCTGCTTCCGCTTCTGCCGGAGAAGAGCGAATGGCGGATTCTCCCTGGTATCTCAAGCCTGCAGCTTCTGGCGGCGCGGCTCGGAGAACCCTGGCAGAACTGGCGGCTCTGCTCCGCCCACGGAGTGGACTGTGACCCGGTGTGGGAGGTCTGCCACGGGCAGAAGGTGTTTTTCCTTACCGGTGGGAAGCTTGGACCGGCGGAGCTCTGCGGCATGCTCACGGAAGCGGGGCTCGGCAGACTCTCCGTTGCTGTGGGGGAAGAGCTCGGAAGCCCGGAGGAGCGAATCACCCGGGGAAGTGCCGGGGAGCTTTCCAAAACTGCGTTTTCTCCGCTCAGCTGCATGCTGGCGGAAGCAGCGCCCCGGAGACAGCCTCGCACACCCGGTCTTCCGGATTCGGAATTTGAGCGCACGGAGAAAGTCCCCATGACAAAGCAGGAGGTCCGTGCCGCCGCCTTGGCCAAACTCGGCGCGGGAGCGGAGGACATCTGCTGGGACATTGGGACCGGAACGGGAAGCGTCGCGGTGGAGCTGGCCCTGCAGGCGAGAGCGGTCTGGGCTGTGGAGCAAAACAGAGAAGCACTGCGGATCGCAGAGCGCAACCGCGAAAAGCACGGCGCCTGGAACCTGCACCTGAAAGAAGGAAGAGCCCCGGAAGCGCTGGAAGGCCTGCCGAAACCCGACGCGGTCTTTGTCGGCGGCAGCGGGGGCCGGCTGGAAGAAATCCTGAGAACTATTTATTATGTAAACCAAAAGGCGCGAATCTGTGTCTCGGCAATCGCGATGGAGACCCTGCAGTGTGCAATCGAGTGCCTGCGGAAACTAGGGTATGAGACGGAAATCTGCCAGATTGCGGTGTCCCGAAGCAAAGCGGCGGGAGATCTGACGCTGATGCTGGCCCAGAACCCGGTGTACCTGATTACGGGGAGACGGGCATGAGGGCGCTTATGATCAGCGCCATGCAGAGCGGCGCGGGGAAAACGGTGATGAGCTGTGCCCTGATGGCGGCGCTCAAACGGCGCGGATTGCATGTACAAGCTTTCAAGAGCGGTCCGGACTACATCGACCCGATGTTCCACAGCCGGGTTCTGGGCGTGGAGAGCCGAAACCTCGACCTCTTCCTTCAGGGAGAGGCGGGCGTTCGGAGAAGCTTTGCCTCACGGCAGGGCGATGTGGCCCTGGTGGAAGGGGCCATGGGCTACTATGACGGGCTGAACGGCACCACAGAGGCCAGCGCCTGGGAGCTCGCCGGAACGCTTGATTTGCCGGCCGTTCTGGTGCTGCGGCCGAAGGGGAGCGGGGTCACGCTGGCGGCGCAGGTCTGCGGGATGCGAAGCTTTCGCCCGGAGAGCAGGATTGCCGGCCTGCTGCTTTGTGATTGTTCCGAACGGCAGGCGGAGTACTTCCGGGGAATCCTGGAGCGGGAGTGCGGACTTCCGGTGCTTGGCTGCCTTCCGCCGATGGAAGAGGCGCGCCTGGAGAGCCGTCATCTCGGCCTGCTGACCGCGGCGGAAATCGAAGATTTTCAGCTGCGCTTTGACCGCATTGCCAGGCAGGCGGAACAGAGCATAGATCTGGACCGCCTTCTGGACCTGGCGTCGGAGATTGAGCCGGGTGGCGGAAACGGGCAGCCAGGGAGCGTTCCGGAAGAACATGCTCCCGCGGGAAGTGTCCGGGCCGGGACGGAGAAAAACCATAAAACCATGTCCCGCTGCCGCATTGCGGTGACGCGGGATGAGGCCTTCTGTTTTCACTATGCCGACAATCTGGACGCCCTGCGTCAGGCGGGGGCCGAGATCCTGTTCTTCAGCCCGCTGCACGACAGGCATTTACCCGAAGCGGAAGGACTCTGGCTCTGCGGCGGCTACCCGGAGCTCTATGCAAGGCAACTCTCGGAAAACAAGTCCATATGCCGGGAGATCCGGGAGCGGGTGCTGCAGGGATGCCCGACAGCGGCGGAATGCGGCGGTTTCCTCTATCTTCAGGAGAGCCTGGAGGACCCGGAGGGAAGGGCCTGGCCGATGTGCGGCGCGCTGCCCGGACAGGGAGTCAAAACCGGGAAGCTGCAGCGTTTCGGTTATCTGAAGCTGAGGGCGGAGAGCGACTCCCTGATGTTTCGGGCAGGCGAGCGGATCCCCGCACATGAATTCCACTACTGGGACAGCATGGAAAACGGAAGGGATCTCGCGGCGGAGAAGGCGGACGGAAGAAGCTGGCGCTGCGGCCGGGTGACCGAGACGCTGTATGCCGGGTTTCCGCACCTGCATTTCGGCGGGGAGCTGCCGTTGGCAGAACGATTTGTAAAGGCGTGTTTGGCGTATGGAGAGAAAGAATACAATCGATGAAGTGATCCGGGAGATCTGCCCGCCGGATGAGAGGGCCCGGATGCAGGCGGCGGCACGCTGGAACACGGTGGCAAAGCCTTTGCGCGGCCTGGGGGCCTTTGAGGACATGATCACGCGAATCGCCGCGCTGAAAGGGCAGACGGATTTTTCCCTCGATCAGAAGACCCTGATCGTCTTCTGCGCGGACAACGGCGTGGCAGCCCAGGGGATCAGCCAGTGCGGCAGCGAGGTGACGGGAAAGGTCGCGGTTTCCCTGGCGGAGGGCCGCAGCACGGCCAACATCATGGCCAGACGGACCGGCTGCCGTGTGATTCCGGCCGACCTGGGCATCCTGGACTTTCCCGGATATCCCGGCGTACGGAACCTGCGGGTGCGAAACGGCACCGGAGACATCAGCCGGGAGGCGGCCATGACGAGAGAGGAATGCCTCACGGCCATGGCCCAAGGCGCGAATCTGACGGAAGAACTGATCCGGGAAGGAACGGATCTGCTGGCGGTGGGGGAGATGGGCATCGGCAACACCACGACCGCCACGGCGCTTTCTGCGGGGCTTCTGGACCTGAATCCGGATAAAGTCACCGGGCGCGGGGCGGGACTCAGCACGGCGGGACTTGAACGGAAGAAACACGTCATACGGCGTGCGCTGGAGCGGATCGACCGGGATGAGAAAGATCCCGTATCTCTGATGGCGGAGCTGGGCGGCCTGGACATTGCCGCCATGTGCGGCGCCTTCCTCGCGGCGGCGGCAAACCGAACACCGGTGATCATTGACGGCGCCGTCAGCTCCATCGCCGCGTACTGCGCCCTGCGGCTTTGCCCGAATGCGGGAGCGGCCATGCTGGCCAGCCATGTCTCGTCAGAGCCGCTGGGCGTGCTGCTGCTGGAGAAGCTGGGACTGGAAGCGCCGATGGAAGCCGGCATGCATCTCGGCGAGGGGAGCGGTGCGCTGATGCTGATGCCCCTGCTGGAGATCGCGTTGGAGGTCTACCGCAACGGACAGAGTTTTGAAAGACTGGGGATCGAGGCTTATCGGCCTCTGACGTGAGGAGAAAGATGCTGAGTATCATCATCGGCGGATCGGGCAGCGGGAAAAGCGCCTTTGCAGAAGAGCTGGTCTGCCGTCTGCCGGGGCAGAGATTCTATATCGCCACCATGACGGCGCGCGACCCCGAGAGCCTGCGGCGGATTGCAAAACACCGCCTGGCCCGCGCGGGGTACGAATTTCAGACGCTGGAGTGGGGACTGGATCTCGCGGGCAAACTTGCGTCCGGGATCGGAGTTCCGGCAGGCGCGAACGTGCTGCTGGAGGATCTTTCCAATCTGCTGGCCAACGAGATGTTCCGACCGGAAGGCGGCGGGCTCCGTGCGGCCAGGGCCGGAATGAAAGCGCTGACAGAACGGTGTGAAAATCTCACGGTGGTGACCAATGAGATCTTCTCGGACGGGGTGCGGTATGACGGGATGACGGACGGGTATCTTCGGAATCTTGCCCTGCTGAACCGGGAGCTTGCCCAAGAGGCGGATCTTGTGACGGAGATTGTTTGCGGCCTGCCGAATGTGCTGAAGGGAGTGCCGGCATGAGCATTTGGAAAAGTATTCTGATTGCGTTTTCGATGTTTTCGGCGATCCCGGTCCCGCAGACGGACTGGGAGGAGCAAAGCATGCGTTACAGTCTGTGCGCATTTCCGCTGGTGGGTGTGGTCATCGCGCTTTTGAGCTTTGGCTGGGGAAAGCTGTGTACGGCCCTGGCCCTGCCGGAGCTTCTGCGAGGCGCGGGATACTGCCTGCTGCCGGTTCTGACCACGGGGGGAATTCATCTCGACGGCTATGCCGATACCTGGGACGCCCTTTCCAGCCATGCGGGGATCGAGAAGAAGCAGGAGATCCTGAAAGACCCGCATCTTGGGGCCTTTGCCGCAATCCGGCTGTGCATGTATTTTGTGGCCGTGCTTGCGCTCTGGTGTGCCCTGCCAAACGTGAACGTGTTCTGCCTGCTGGGGCTTTACGGGCTTTCGCGCTGCCTTTCGGGGATCGCCCTGCTGAGTTTCCCTCTCCGGGAGGGGAGCGGTCTTGCCAGAAGCTTCGCGGAGGCGGCGGAACGAACAACGACGCGGCGGATCCTGACCGGGGCGGCGCTGGTATTCGGCGGCCTGCTGGGCATCGGGGGAGCCATCCTCAGTACGGTGACGGCGATGGCGGTGTTCTGGCGGTACAGGCGGCTGTGTGAAAAGGAATTCGGCGGATTGTCCGGCGATCTGGCGGGCTGGTTCGTCCAGACGGCAGAGCTCTGGATGCTCGGAATGCTGGCGGTGAGCCGGTATGTGGGGGGATTGCTGTGATCTTCGTGACGGGACCGCTTTACGCGGGGAAGAAAACCTGGGTCCGGAAGCAGCTGGGCCTGACGGAGGCGGAGCTTGCCGCCTGCGCCGTCTGGGATGTGCAGAACCTTGTACCGGCTGATGATCTTAAATCCCTCGCGGATGAGCTGGCGGGGCGGCGGGTTGTCATTGCCACGGAGATCGGCGGCGGTGTAATTCCTTTGGATCCCGCTGAGCGGGAGAGAAGAGAGGCCGCCGGACGGCTTGCCTGCCTGCTGGCAGAGCGTGCAGAGACGGTGGTTCGTGTCTGCTGCGGCCTGCCGCAGCTGCTGAAAGGAGAATGGCCGTGAAGGTCTGGCTGATCCGGCATGGAATGACCCGGCTCGGGGAGGAAAAACGCTATCAGGGACGCCTGGACGACGGACTTTCGCAGGCGGGGAGAGCGGCGCTGAAGAGGGCGGATATCTGCCCAAGGCGGGTGTATGTGTCACCGGCCCTGCGGGCACGGGAGACGGCACAGATTCTCTTCCCGGAGGCGGAGCAGGTGCTCTGTCCGGACCTCCGGGAGATGGATTTCGGTAGCTTCGAGGGCCGCGGCTGGTGGGAGATGGAAGACGACGCCGCATATCGCGCGTGGGTGGACGGCGGCTGCCGGGGACGCTGTCCCGGCGGGGAAGAAAAGACGGACTTCAGCGAGCGGGTCAACAGAGGCTTTGCGCGGATTCTGGAAACCGAGACCGAAGAAGCGGAAGCTGCGGAAGATCTTGTGATCGTCGCCCACGGCGGGACCCAGATGGCTCTGCTGGAGGAAAAGGGCGTCCCGCAGAGGGAGTACTACCGCTGGCAGAGACCCTGCGGCTGCGGATGGTTGCTGGACTGGAAGCCGGAGAGCAAAACGCTGCGCGTGATACGGGAGATATCGTTTTTGCAATGAGAATTCTAATGACAGCGGCTTGCGGCTTCGTGCTGGATCTGATCCTGGGGGACCCAGAGCGGCTCACACCGATTCATCCGGTGGTCCTGATGGGACACGGTATTACGGCGCTGGAAACGCTGCTGCGAAAGCTTCTGCCAAAAAACCGCAGGGGAGAGCTGCTTGACGGGATGCTGCTGGCGACGCTGCTCCCGGTGGGGACGCTGCTGATCTGCGGTCTGGTGCTGACGCTGCTGAACCGGCTTTGGCCTCCGCTGGCCTTTCTGATGGAGTGTATCTGGTGCTGGCAGGCCCTTGCGGTAAAGAATCTCCGGGATGAGGCCATGCGCGTTTCCCGCGCCCTGAAAGACGGAACGCTGGCAGACGCCAGAGCGGCGGTCTCGCGGATCGTCGGCCGGGATACCGAGGCACTGGATCAAAGCGCAGTGATGCGGGCAGCGGTCGAGACCGTGGCAGAGAACTTCTCCGACGGAATTGCGGCGCCGATGCTGTATATGTTTCTCGGCGGAGCGCCGCTTGCCCTGTGCTACAAGGCCGTCAACACCATGGACAGCATGGTGGGGTATCGAAACGAGCGGTATCTCTGGTTTGGGAGAGCGGCGGCCAAACTGGATGATGCGGCAAATTACTTTCCTTCCAGACTGGCGGCGCTGATTCTGATCGCCGCTTCAGGCCTCTGCGGAGAGGACAGAAAGGCCGCCGCGAGGATCTGGAAGCGGGACCGGCGGAAGCATGCCAGTCCCAATTCCGCCCAGTGCGAGGCGGTAATGGCGGGCGCGCTGGGATTGAAGCTCTGCGGACCGGCAAGCTATTTCGGTAAGATTTATGACAAGCCCTATATAGGGGACGAACGCCGAGGGGCGGAGGCGGAAGACATCCGCCGCGCCTGCCGGATGGAACAGGTCGGAAGCTGGCTCTGCCTCGGCCTGATGGGAGCGCTGCGGCTGGGAATCGTTTTACTGGTGAAGGGATTATGATTGGAAGACACGGCGGCGACTGGGCCGGATATGAAACAGAATACGGTTCTCTGCCGCTGGATTTCTCGGCCAATGTCAGTCCCCTTGGACTTCCGGACGGAGTACGGGAGACGGCGGTCCAAGCGCTGGAGGATGCAGCGCGCTATCCGGATCCGCTCTGCCGGGCTCTGCGAAGCCGGCTGGCTCAGCGGCACGGTATCCCGGCAGAGCGGATCGTATGCGGAAACGGCGCCGCAGATCTGATCTTCCGGATCTGCCGGATGCTGCGCCCGAAAAAGGCCGTGCTCACGGCGCCGGACTTCGGAGAGTACGAACAGGCGTTGCGGGAAGAGAACTGCACCATTCGCACTGTGACCCGGCGGGAGAGCGAGGGCTTTCTTCTGCGCCCGGAAGAACTGGCGGAAGGCATCCGGGGCGCGGAACTGTTCTTCCTATCCAATCCCAACAATCCGACGGGACTGGTGACCGGACGCGAGGAGATGCGGAAAATCCTGAAGCTCTGCAGGGATGAAAACTGTGTGCCGGTGATCGACGAGTGCTTTCTGGATTTCACCGAAGCTTCCGAGACGGAGAGCCTGATCCCGGACCTGGGGCAGAATCCAAACCTGGTGATCCTTCGGGCTTTCACCAAGACCTATGCCATGGCGGGCTTGCGCCTGGGATATGCCCTCTGTGGGAGCGCAGCCTTCGCAGAGCGGCTGCAAAGCACGGGGCAGCCCTGGCCGGTCTCAAACGTGGCGCAGGCGGCGGGGATCGCGGCTTTGCAGGATATAGATTATGTAAACCGATTGCGCGAACTGATGTCCGCGGAGAGGCCGCGCATGATCCGGGCCTTGAAGGCTCTGGGGCTGCGTGTTATTTCCGGCGAGGCCAATTACCTGCTGTTTTACTGTGAGGATGGGGCGATGGGAGAAAAGCTCCGAAAGCGGGGCATCCTGATCCGGGACTGCCGAAGCTACGCGGGGCTCGCGGAAGGCTGGTACCGGATCGCGATTCGGACCGAAGCAGAGAACGACGGGCTGCTTCATGCGCTGGGGGAGGTGCGGTAGATGGCAAAATGCATCATGGTGCAGGGAACCATGTCCGGGGCGGGGAAAAGCCTGCTGGTGACGGCGCTCTGCCGGATCTTTGCACAGGACGGCTATCGTGTGGCTCCCTTCAAAAGCCAGAATATGGCCCTCAACAGCTTTGTTACAGCAGACGGCCTGGAACTGGGTCGGGCCCAGGCGGTCCAGGCCGAAGCGGCGGGGATCCCCTGTGACGTGCGGATGAATCCGATTCTGCTCAAGCCCTCCAGCGACACCGGCAGCCAGCTGATCGTGATGGGCGAGGCCCGCGGACAGTATGACGCGAAGGACTATTTCCGGATGAAACGGGGGCTGATCCCCGAGATCATGAAGGCCTACAACAGTCTGGCGGAAGAGCACGACATCATTGTGATTGAGGGGGCGGGCTCTCCCGCGGAGATCAATCTCCGACAGGACGACATCGTCAACATGGGCCTGGCCGAGCTGGTGAATGCGCCGGTGATCCTCGCCGGAGACATCGACCGGGGCGGCGTATTTGCCCAGCTTTACGGGACGGTGGCTCTGCTTCAGCCGGAAGAACGGAAAAGGCTGATCGGTACGGTGATCAACAAGTTCCGCGGTGATGTGGAGCTGCTGCGGCCCGGCCTGAGACAGCTGGAAGAACTGACGGAGGTGCCGGTGCTCGGCGTGCTGCCCTGGCATGTGTCGAACTTCACGGACTTCTCTCCGCTGGAGGAACACCCGGCAATCGGGCTGCGTTATGTAAACCGACCAGAGCAGCTGGGACACCCGGATCTGGTGATCCTCCCGGGGACCAAGAACACCCTGGGAGACCTCCGCTGGCTGCGGGAGACGGGGCTGGCCGGGGAAATCCTTGCGCTTCATGAAGCGGGATGTGCAATCCTCGGCGTCTGCGGCGGATACCAGATGCTGGGGCGAAGCGTGTCGGACCCGGAGAAGATAGAAGGCGGGGGAAGCGTCGAAGGTCTCGATCTTCTGCCCTGTGAGACGGTCTTCACTGGGAAGAAGACCCGAGTCCGGAGACTGGCCGTCTGTGCCGAGGGGCCCTTCGCCGGTGCCCGGCTGGAAGGGTATGAGATCCACATGGGGAAAACCGAGTCCGCAGCGCATCCATTCGCCCGCCTGGAAGACGGAACGGAAGTCGGGGCCGCGGAAGAAAGGGTGTTCGGCACCTATCTGCACGGGCTGTTTGACAGCGGGGAGCTGGTAAACCGCATGGCCGGATGGCTCGCGGAGAGAAAAAAAATCCGGATCCCGGAGCAGAGAGCGGAAAACCGCGCGGCGTACCGGAATCGGCAGTATGACCTGCTGGCGGATACGGTACGGCGCAGTCTTGATATGGAAACAATCGAACAGGCGATGGAGGCCTTTGAGAATGATCGGAACACCGGGACAGATTGAGCGGGGGAGCATGGAAATCATTCGGGCGGAGCTTCGGGAACGGGGCGTCACACTTCCAATGGAGAATGAGGCCGTGATCCTGCGCTGTATCCACGCCAGTGCCGACTTCGACTATGCCACAAATCTGCGCTTTACCCCCGGTGCGGTGCGGAAAGCCACGGAAGCGCTGCGCGGCGGCACGGACCTCGTGACGGACACCAATATGGCCCTGGCCGGGATCAGCAAACCCGGGCTGAAGAAGCTCGGCGCCTCGGCGTACTGCTACATGGCGGAGGGGTTCATCGCCGAGCGGGCAAAAGCGGAGGGGACCACCCGCGCCGCGGCGGCAATGGACTGGGCTGCGGCGCATCATCCCGGGGCGATTCTCGCGGTCGGAAATGCGCCGACGGCACTTCTTCGCATCGCGGAACAGATCCGGGAAGGACTGCGGCCCGCCCTGGTGATCGCGGTGCCGGTGGGCTTTGTAAACGTTGTGGAGAGCAAAGAACTGGTCTTCACCGCCTGCGAGGAGGCGGAGATCCCCTGCATTGCGGCGATGGGACGAAAGGGCGGCAGCAGCATCGCCGCGGCGATCTGCAATGCGCTGATCTATTCTGCGGCGGATCTCCTGGAGCCTGCCGCGAGAGGCTGGAACTGACATGAGTGAAAAACACTACCGTTTTTTTCAGAACCGGGAATGCGAGTTCTTCCCCTGCCATGAAGGGGTGGAGGAATCCGAGTTTAACTGCCTGTTCTGCTACTGCCCGCTCTATGCCCTGGGCGAACGCTGCGGAGGCGGCTTTGTCTATACGCAGAGCGGCGTGAAAAGTTGCGAGCACTGTGCGTTTCCGCACCGGCGCGAGAACTATGACGCGATTCTCCGGCGCTTTCCGGAGCTGGCTGCGCTGGCGGCAAAACGGGAGAAGACACCATGAGCTTTGAACACTACATCCGCAGCGGAAGCAAGCGGCTGCGCTGCGGCTATACCACCGGGAGCTGCGCAGCTATGGCGGCCGCGGGAGCCGCGGAGCTGCTGCTCTCGGGAACTGCCCCGGAGACGCTGACCCTGCTCACACCCGGCGGACTGCGGGTCGAGACGGAGCCGGTCTTCTGCCGCATGGAGGGGGAGCGGGCGCTTTGCGCCGTGCGCAAGGATGCCGGGGACGACCCCGATGTGACGGACGGGATCCTGATCGTCGCGGCGGTCGGCAAGAATGCTGACGGGCTCACGATCGACGGCGGAGAAGGGATCGGCCGGGTGACCAGACCGGGTCTCGACCGGGCGGTGGGGGAAGCGGCCATCAACTCCGTACCGCGGCGCATGATCCGCAGCGCAGTGGAGACGGTCTGTGACGAGCTGGGCTATGCGGGGGGCCTGCAGGTGCTGATCTCCGCGCCGGAGGGCAGGGAGGTCGCGGAAAAGACCTTTAACCCCATGCTCGGCATCGAGGGAGGAATCTCGATTCTGGGGACGTCGGGGATCGTCGAGCCCATGAGCGAGCAGGCCGTTGTCGACACCATCGCACTGGAGATCCGGCAGAAAGCGGCTTCCGGGAGCAGGCGTCTGATCCTCTGCCCGGGAAACTACGGCCTTGACTTCCTGCAGAAGGAGATGCCGGAACTGGAGAAAATCCCACGGGTCAAGTGCTCCAACTATATCGGGGACGCGCTGGACCTGGCAGTGCTGGAGGGAATGGAAGAGGTGCTGCTGGTCGGACATGTCGGCAAATTGGTGAAGCTTGCCGGCGGGATCATGAACACCCATTCCCGCATGGCCGACTGCCGACGGGAGCTCTTCTGCGCACATGCGGCACTCTGCGGTGCGGACCGGGAAACCTGTGAGAGCCTGATGCATCAGGTTACCGCCGACGGATGTCTGGAGATCCTGAAAAATGCAAAATTATGTAAACCGGTGACCGAGAGCCTTCTGCGGGAAATCCAGAAGGTCCTGGAGCGGCGAAGCGGCGGAGCCTGCCGCATGGGAGCGGTGCTCTTCTCCAATGTCTACGGGCTGCTGGGCAAAACTGCGGAGGCGGAGACACTGCTGCGGGAATGGAGAGAGGCGAGATGAGAGAGGGAATTGCCTTCCTGACCTTTACCGACCGGGGGGAAGCGCTGGCGGAGAAGCTGGCCGGAGAGCTCGGCGGGGAGACCGCACGGGCCGGGAGAGACCTGAATCTCGAATGCTGGACGGAAGCGGCCTTCCGGGAAAAGCGCGCCCTTGTATATGTCGGCGCTGTCGGGATCGCCGTGCGCGCCATTGCGCCGTACCTGAAGCATAAGGCGGAAGATCCGGCGGTCCTGGCGGTGGATGAAACCGGACGCTATGTGATTCCGCTGCTGTCCGGGCACCTGGGCGGGGCGAACGCCCTGGCCGGGGAACTGGCTGCCGTCACCGGCGGCGAGGCGGTCATCACGACCGCGACGGATCTGCACGGGGTGTTTGCTGTCGATCTCTGGGCAAAGCGTCAAAATATGACCGTCCGGCAGCCGGAGCGGATCAAGACGGTTTCGGCGAAGCTTCTGGCCGGCCGGATGATCCTTCTGGACTGCCGATGGCGGATCCGGGGAGAGGTGCCGGAAAATATCCGGGTTCTGCCGCAGACAGCCGGCGTCCGGGAGAAAGCTTCCCCGGACGGATTCCAAACCGAGGCTGATGTTTCGGTGGATTATTACGACAAGCCGTCTGCGGCGCTGCAGTTGGTCCCGCATATCCTGCACCTCGGCATCGGCTGCCGGAAGGGAACAAGCGCGGAAGTGCTGGAAGCGGGCCTGGACCGCTTTTGCCGGGAGAGAAGCATTCTGCCGGAGGCCATCCGATCGGCGGCGAGCATCGACCTGAAGAGCGGGGAAGAAGGACTGCTCCGTTTCTGCGGGAAGCATGGCTGGCCGATCCGCTTCTATACGGCGGAAGAACTGGGCCGGGCGGAAGGAAACTTTTCGGGATCGGATTTTGTACGGTCGGTTGCCGGGGTGGACAATGTCTGCGAACGGGCCGCGGTTCTGAAGAGCAGCGGGAAGCTGCGAGAGACGAAGTATGCGCAGGACGGCGTCACCTTCGCGCTCGCAGAGGAAGAAGCAAGCTTTGACTGGAGTTGGTGACATGGGAAAACTCTATGTAGTCGGGATCGGCCCCGGCGACGGGCGATATCTGACCGAGGCCGCCCGCACGGCGATTAAAGAGGCGGATGTGCTCTGCGGTTATACACTCTATGTGGAGCTCCTGAAACCGCTCTGGCCGGAGAAGGCAGTATACAGCACCGGGATGACCGGAGAATTGGAGCGCTGCCGCTGGGGCCTGGAACAGGCTTGCGGCGGAAAGACCGTCGCTCTCGTCTGCAGCGGAGACGCAGGCGTCTATGGCATGGCGGCACCGGTTCTGGAGCTTAAAAAGGAGTACCCAGAGGCAGAGGTAGAGATTATCCCGGGCATCACCGCGGCGCTTTCCGGCGGCGCTCTGCTGGGCGCACCGCTGGGGCACGACTTCTGCGTAATTTCGCTGTCCGACCGGCTGACGGACTGGGGACAGATCAAAGAGCGGCTGCGCTGTGCGGCGAAAGGGGACTTCGTGATCTGCCTGTACAATCCGGATTCCCGGCACCGGCAGGGCTATCTGCGGCGGGCCTGCGATATCCTCCTGGCGGAGAAGAGCCCGGAGACCGTCTGCGGCCTGGCCCGGGCGATCGGCCGCGAAGGGGAGAGCATCCGGATCCTGCGGCTGAAGGAGCTGCGCGACACGGAGGTGGATATGTTCACAACCGTGTTTATCGGCTCGTCCCAGTCCAAAGAACTCGGAGGGCGGATGGTGACCCCACGGGGGTACCGAACATGAGATTTGTTATCTTCAGCGGGACCACCGAGGGCCGGAAGCTCTCTTCCCTGCTGTCAGAGGCGGGGGCGGACGTGACGGTCTGTGTGGCCAGTGACTATGGAAGCGAGGAACAGGGGCGAATCCCCAATGTGGAAATCCGGACAGGCCCCCTGAGCCCGGAAGAGAAGCAGGAGCTTCTGCGGGACTGCGCGCTCTGCGTGGACGCGACCCACCCCTATGCGACCCATGTCACCGCCTCGGTCCGGGAAGCCTGCCGGAAGGCCGGGGCGCGGTACGTCCGACTGCTCCGCCCAGCCAGTGAGACCGAGGGAGCGAGATGCTTTGAAACCGCCGAAGACGCGGCCCGCTGGCTCAAATACCAGGAGGGGAACATCCTCCTTACCACCGGGGCCAAAGAGCTGCCCGCCTTTGCGGCGATCGTCCCGGAGCGGATCTATCCGCGAATCCTGCCGAACCATCAGAGCCTTGAAGCCTGTGAGCGTCTCGGCATCCCGCACCGGAACATCATCGCCATGCAGGGGCCTTTTTCCGATGAACTCAACCGGGCGATCATCCGCCAGTACCGGATCCGGTATCTGGTCTCCAAGGACGGCGGCGTGGCGGGCGGCTTCCCGGATAAGGTCAGGGCCTGCCGGGAGACGGGAACGGAGCTGATTCTCCTGAGCCGCCCGGAAGAAAGCGGTCTGGATTTTGAAACGGTATATCAAAGGTGCATAGCGCTGCTGAACCGCAGCGATGCAATACAATAACGATTCGCACGAATCGGAAAAGAAAAGGAGAAACCATGAAAAAACTGTTCGCACTTGTCCTGTCCCTGAGCCTGATGCTCGTCTTCTTTGCCGCCTGGGGCGGCAGCGATGCCCCGGCTTTTGCCGAGGAGGCGGAAGAAGAGGAAAACTATGAAACCGGTGACGCCGCCCTGGACGACCCGCTGAATGCCGACGGGATCGGGGAAAAGGAGCTGCTGGTCGTCTCCTTCGGCACCAGCTTCAATGACAGCCGCCGCCTGACCATCGGGGGCATCGAGCGTGCATTGCAGAAAGCCTTCCCCGACTGGAGCGTGCGCAGAGCCTTTACCAGCCAGATCATCATTGACCACGTGAAGAGCCGGGACGGTGAGGTCATCGACAACGTTTCCGAAGCGCTGGACCGCGCGGTCGAAAACGGTGTGAAGACCTTGGTGGTGCAGCCGACGCACCTGATGCACGGCTACGAGTATACCGACCTGGTGAATGAGCTGGCCGAATACGCCGACGCCTTCGAGAGCATCACCGTGGGCGAGCCTCTCGTGAACAGCGCGGAAGATTTTTCCATGACGGCTGCAGTTCTGGCAGATGTTACCGCGTCCTATAACGACGGAAAAACCGCCATCGTCTACATGGGTCACGGCACCGAGGCCGAGTCCAACGAGATCTATGCCAAGATGCAGCAGCTCATGAAAGATGCCGGCTATGAGAACTATTTCATCGGCACCGTGGAAGCGGAGCCCTCTCTGGAGGATGTCCTGGCGCTGGTTCAGGCCGGCAGCTATGAGCGTGTTGTGCTGCGTCCGATGATGATCGTCGCCGGTGACCATGCCAACAACGACATGGCCGGAGAGGAAGAAGATTCCTGGAAGTCCGTGTTCGAAGCGGCCGGTTACGAGGTGGAATGCGTCCTGCAGGGCCTGGGGCAGAGCAGTGTTGTACAGCAGATGTTCGTACAGCACTGCGCAGAGGCCATGGCGAAGATCGGATGATGGGAGCTTTTAAAAAATATGCTTCTCTGCTCCTGAGCATCGTTCTGCTGCTTGCACTCTGCGCGCAGGCAGAGGCGGAGAAGGCGCCCGCGGCTTCGCGGGAGGTGGCGGATGCGTCCCAGATGACCGCGGTGGAGGACGTGGTGGAAGACGGAATGGTGCCTGTCCCGGGGAAGATGCTTCTGGACGGGGATTACGCCGTTGCGGTGGACTGCAGTTCCTCCATGTTCCGCATTGTGGAGGCGGTCCTTCATGTTTCGGACGGAGAACTCACTGCCACCATCACCATGAGCGGGACGAGCTATCTCTACGTTTTTCCCGGGACCGCGGCGGAAGCCGCGGCGGCCGAGGAGAGCGCATGGGTCGGCTATCACGAGGACAGCGAGGGAAGATATTGCTTCACCGTTCCTGTGGAAGCCCTGGATGCCGGTATCTCCTGCGCCGCCTACAGCAGGAACAAGGAACTCTGGTATGACCGGACACTGCTTTTCCGGGCTGATTCTCTGCCGACGGAGGACTTCCGGGATGGCTTCTTCGTCACGGCGGAGAGCCTGGGGCTTGCCGACGGAGATTATCTTGTCGATGTCAGCCTCACCGGCGGCAGCGGGAAGGCAAAGCTTGCCTCACCGGCGGCGCTGCATGTGGAAAACGGCGTCTGCACCGCAACCCTCGTCTGGGGCAGCAAAAACTATGACTATATGCGCCTGGGCGAGACGAAGTATCTCCCGCTCCCGGACAGAGAGACATCCACCTTTGAGATCCCCATCGAGTTTTTCGACCGGGGTATGACGGTGATCGCCGACACGGTTGCCATGAGTGAACCGCATGAGATCGAATACCGGCTGATGTTTTCCTCCGACAGCCTTCAGCCCCAGAACTCCGAGGCAGATTCTGCCTCGGAGGCGGGGCTCTGCGCCGCGGAGCAGTTCCGGGTGGACTATCGGGAGGACGGCTCCGCGATTCTGACCCTGGGGGACAAGGACCGATATCTGCTCCTGGACCGCGAAGCGGAGATTCCGGCGGACGCGGAGGGCCTTACGATCATCCGCACGCCGGTGGAGCGGGTCTACGCGGCCAGTTCCTCCGTTCCGGACCTGTTCCTGCGCTGCGGCGCACTGGACCGGATCCGTTTTACCGGCACGGCAGAAGCCTCCTGGCATCTGCCAGAGCTGCAGGAGGCTTTGCAGAGTGGGAGCCTTCTCTATGCCGGGAAGTATAACGCGCCGGATTACGAACTCCTGCTGGAAGAGAACTGCGACCTGGTGATCGAAAACACCATGATCCTCCACAAACCGGAGGTCAAAGAGAAGCTGGAGGCTCTCGGCCTGCCGGTGATCATCGAATACTCCAGCTATGAACCGGAACCTCTCGGAAGAGTGGAGTGGATCCGGCTTTACGGTCTCCTGACCGGGCATCAGGCGGAAGCCGACGCCTTCTTTCAGCAGCAGAGAGAAGTGCTTGA
>CADAPN010000064.1 GCA_902789835.1 Oscillospiraceae bacterium | reverse complement strand
TCGGTGACCGCCGGTGACGTCTGGTGACCGTCGGTGACGTCTGGTGACGTCTGGTGACCGTCGGTGACGTCCGACGCGTTTTGGCGTCTGCTTTCAACAGCTGCTTCCCACTCCTCAAAGGACAGGGGCTTTTTGCGTTCCTGTTTGCAGAGGCCCTTATAACGGATATAGGCGTTCAGGCGGCATTTTTTCTCGTAGCGCATTCGGTCCAGGTCGATGCTCTTTGACGCCAGCTTGAAAAACTGCCGCATGCCCCTGTCGTCAAACGTCGGCTGCTCCTGCGCATCGAAATAGCCGAGCAGGGCCCGCAGCATACGGCCCAGCTCCTCGTCGCTGTAGTCCTCGGTATAGCACGCCCAGTCCTCGGCGTAGATCATGAATCCCGGTTGTTTCATCGGCCTGCTCCTCGTCCGTTTTGAGTTACAGTCATTGTATCTTAAAAACATAGGAGAAGTCAAGAAGGAGCTCACTCTTTTTTCAGAAAGCGCCGCGGCGGGATCACTCCCCGCCGCGCATGTTCATCTTTGCTGTCATTCTGCTGTCATTGCAAATCATAGGAAACAGCAGGCACTCCGTAGAATGCCTGCTGTTTCAAGTGTTTTGACGGAATGCGAACCAATCAAAGTCAAACCTTGATTTACTCCCACTCGCTCCTGCAAAGCTTGACTTAAACAGTTTTGTAAGGACGATGTGGTTCACAGTGTTCTGATTATCTGTATTCTCCATCGGATATGGGCTATCCGATTTTTTGTTGCCAATATGTTGCCGCAGGAATGAAGCCTACATGCTTCTGATCTTTACTATAATTCACGCATAAGGAAATATCAAGTGTGCCATTGCATGGGACACGGAGGGTACTATAGCATGAAATTGGCCGGATTTCAATGCTGTCACTATAGAAACCGCAATGAAATCAGTCTGGCACCATCCCCCATATAGAACATCATGAATAGATACCGCTGTCTATTCAGTAGAGGATTCAAGGCCTGACATCCGATGAGAGATACTGCAGATATCGCAGCGCTTCCGCTGGTCTGGGACTGTTGGCTATGACGCCCGCGTACACGTTCCCTTCAAAACCGGCCGCCTGAAACAGCGGACAATCGGACATCGCAAGTGCGTTCTGTACGGTTTCGGTGACGCGCTCGTGTGTGGCCGCTTCGTTTAACTGCCACTCGATCGCGTTGTCCGAAACGACGACCTCGTTCGACACAAAAAGGGGCGGCAGCGCCGCATCGTCAAACGGCAGCAGATAACCCTGCGCCGATAAAAGGTCATACGCTTCCCGGTTCATCAGTACCACATCCAGCTTCTGTGTCTGTACGGCGCCCATCACCTTGGTACGGGAGGCATAGGCGTACTCATGGTTGAGTACATCGGCGTCGTCGGACAGATACAGGTCGCGGTAGACATAGACCTCCTGCCGTCTCGGATTCTTGTCGGAGGCGGTCAGATAGCCCGTCGTCAGCGCCTGCTCCAGATCCTCGCCGACGGTGACGTTCACCAGTGCCAGATAAAGCACCGGTTCTTTTTTCGTGAGCTCTCTTTGCGCTGCCCAGATAAGAATCCCAAGGACAAGCATCGTCAACAGGATCGGCCACTTATAATATTCCCAGATATATTCCAGCTTTTCACCCGGGCTCATTGCCCGAAAAGCCGCCCGATGGGCGGCTTTTTGTTGTTTCGTGAGCTTCATGCTTCGTCCTCGTCCGGTTCCCCGGAGACGGAGATCATGATATTGTTCATGAGCCACGCGCTGATCAATGCGCAAAGGCCCTCGCCGAAAACGATCAGGGGCGTGAAAACGCGCACTACGAGGAAGAACATCGCAAAGTGGACGGCAAACACCAAAATCGTGGCGAAGAGATAGTGGGTGCCGATCAGGAAGGAATTTTTCAGCATGGCGCGGTTGGTGTTTTCAACGCTTGCCAGCAGCGGAAACAGATAGGTCAGTACGATCACATACATCACCGACACGGCAATAAGGAACGCGAGCAGCAGCGTCCAGAGTACGGCAGCAGCCCCGACGGCGCTTGCCCGCAAATGCCAGACAATGTACATATCGGCGCCGAGAAAAATGCCCATCCCCAGCATGATGAGCCAAAGCTGCGTCGCCTGCCTGAAGTTTTCACGGAAGGCACGGAAGAAAAGCCTCCCCACATGATGCTCCTCATCCCGCACGATCTTAAAGCAGACGTAATAGAGCGCGGTTGTGGATGCGCCGATGGTCACAATCGGCAGGGAGCAGACAAACCACAGCAGATTCAGATAGCAGGCATAGCAGAGCTTCAGCATAAGCTGGGTAAACTTACTGTCATAAGAGAAGAATTTCAATCGTCTCGCCTCGTTTCACCGGGCTGTGGAGTCCCGGTAGATCAGATCGGTCTGGGTATGGACAATGCGGTAGTCAAGCCCCGGCTCCTTAATGCGGGTCATAAGCAGCTGAACAGCAGAAAAGGCCATCGCCTGCGTGTGGATGTGGATGGTGGTGAGCGTGGGCTTGCTGGCGCGGGACTCGGCCGAATCGTCAAAGCCGCAGAGCATCACGTCGCCGGGCACCAAGAAGCCGCGCTCAGACAACAGCTGCATGGCCACCAGCGCGACAAAATCATTGGCGCAGAGGAAAGCATCCGGCATCTCTGTGAGCGCGGAAAGCGGCGCCTGCATGTCCCACGGCTCGTTTGCCTTAATCACAAAGCGCTCCTCCACCTCGACCCCGGCCATCAGCATGGCCCCGCGGAAGGCGGCATAGCGCTCAAAGAAGGACTGACAGTGCTCATAGTCTCCGATGAAGCCCAGCCTTTTATATCCGCGATCGAGCATGTCGTACACAAAGCGGATGACGCCCGCGGTGTTGTCCATATAGAGCTGATCGGCGTTCAGCGTGCGCCCGCAGAGCCTGACGGGTCCGTCCACGAACAGCACCGGAAGGCCGAGAGAACAGATCATTTCATCATAAGCAAAGTCAAACATCTCAATGCACATGATCGCGCTTGTGCGTTCAGGCACAAAGGTGATGGGCAGCGTTCCGCTTTTCAGATCCTCCGGCGTGACTCGATGGGTGTTGAGCGTGTAACCGAGCTGGGAAATCTCCCTCTGGAATTTGTCCAGCATCAGGGAGGCAAAATGGGACTGCCCGAGAAACATGGTGGTCAGCAGCGCAATTTCTCCCTGAAATCCGGGAGAAGGACGCGCGATTTCCTCTTCTCCGGCAACAGCAGCCACGGCCCGGACATAGGAAAACTGCTTGTAGCCCATCTCAACCGCTTTTTGCAGGATTTTTTCTCTCGTAGCGTCGGCAAGACCGTCGGCATTATTGATAGCCTTAGATACCGTGTTGCGCGACACGCCCAGGGCATCTGCTATATCTTGAATCGTGACTTTACTCATCATCTGTCTCCTGATGTTTTTCTTGGTATGCATCTTATCATAGATGCCGCACATATGTCAAATGAAAGAACGCATCGGGTGTGCATATGTAAACAGAGCAAGCGCACGCGGCTTGGAAGGTTTCCACAAAATGTGCATTTGGAAACTATGCATATCGTGCAAATGTAAAATTACGGTTGACACAGGTACACCCCAATGGTACACTCAATATGAAATCGCCTGCTGGGATTGTGCAAATGCACACTTTGCAAATCTGACAGGAAATCTCAAAAGCGAAATGGAGGAGGTATAATGAAGAAAGTCCCGGAACGCGCCGCGGCAGGAGGCGGCGGCAGTTCCAAAATGCACAACACCATTGTGTATATCCGGCAGCACTGGCAGCTCTACATGATTTTCATGCTGCCCGCATTCCTGTTGACGATCATTTTCCGCTATATCCCCATGGGCGGCATCGCGATCGCCTTCACGGAATACAACCCCATCCGCGGCATTTTTGGCAGCGAATGGGTCGGTTTTGAGCATTTCCAGCGTTTCCTGTCCTCGCCTGACTTCCTGCGGTATCTGATGAACACCCTCAAACTGAGCGTGTATGGCCTGCTCTGGGGCTTCCCGGCTCCGATCCTGCTGGCCTTCCTGCTCAACCGCATCCTGAGCACAAAGACCAAACAGAAGATCCAGCTTGTCCTGTACATGCCGAACTTCATTTCGGTCATCGTGCTCTGCGGTATTGTCCGCATCCTGCTGTCCCCGACGGGACTTGTCAATTCCCTGCTCGGCACCAGCACGAATTTCATGACCATGCCTTCGGCCTTCCGCACGATTTACATTGCGTCAGGCATCTGGCAGGGAGCCGGCTGGGCTTCCATCATCTACACGGCCGCGCTCTCCAACGCAAGCAAAGAGCTGAAGGAAGCTGCGGTTATCGACGGAGCCAACATTATCCAGCAGATCAAGGCCGTCGAGTGGCCTGCCATCAAGGACACGGTTCTCATTCAGTTCATCATGTCCGTGGGCAACATCATGTCTGTCGGTTTTGAAAAAGCTTACGCTCTCCAGACCGACCTGAACCTCAACACTTCGGAAATCATCTCCACCTATGTGTACAAGAAGGGCCTTCTGGACGGCGACTACGGCTTTTCCACTGCCGTCGGCCTTTTCAACACGGTCATCAACGTCATTCTTCTGATCTCCATGAACGCCCTCGTCAAGAAGATGAACGAAGGCAAGGGTATTTAAGGGAGGAGGCAGAAACATGAAAACGAAGAAAAAGAGTGAATTTGCCAAGCTCCCGACAGGAGACAAGACGATTCTGATCATCGGCTATGTGATCCTGGGCCTCTTTATCCTGGCCATCATTCTGCCGGTCGTCTACATCATCCTTGCTTCCTTTATCGACCCCATCACCCTGCAGAACAGCGGCCTGACCTTTGATTTCAGCAAATGGACACTGACTGCCTACGAGCGTGTTTTGAGCAACAGCCAGATCTGGGTGGGCTTCCGCAACGCGCTGATCTATTCGGTGCTGTTTACGGTCATCTCCGTCGTGGTCACGCTGCTGGCTGCCTATCCCATGTCCCGCACCGATTTCAAGGGCAGAGAATTTTTCAATGTTATTTTTGTGATCACCATGTTCTTCGGCGGCGGCCTGATCCCCACCTACCTGCTGATTTCCAACCTCGGCATGCTGGATACCATCTGGGCGATCCTGCTGCCCGGCGCGTTCAGCGTCTGGAACATGATCATCGCCCGCACCTACTACATGGGCATCCCGAAGGATCTGCAGGAGGCGGCGGAGATCGACGGCGCCACCGAGATGGTCTACTTCTTCAAAATCCTGCTGCCGGTCTGCACACCCATCATCGCCACCATTGCCATGTGGCAGTTCGTCGGCATGTGGAACAGCTATTTTGATGCCATGATCTACCTCAACAGCGCCTCCAAGCAGCCCCTGCAGCTGGTGCTTCGCTCCATCCTGATCCAGAGCCAGCCCGAACCCGGCATGGTCTCCGACATGCAGAGCACCGCCGCCCGCGCCCAGCTGGCAGAGCTTCTGAAGTACGCGACTATCATCATCTCCAGCCTTCCCCTGATGATCATGTATCCCTTCTTCCAGAAATACTTTGACAACGGCATCATGGCCGGCGCAGTCAAAGGATAAAATATTGAATTAAAGGAGAATACCCATGAACAAAATGCGTAAGATTCTCGCTCTCGTTCTGGTGCTTACCATGACGGCAGCCTTGCTGGCCGGCTGCGGCGGCTCGGGAAAGACCGAGACCGCGAACAGCACAGCCTCTGCCCCTGCCGAGGCTGTCCCGGAAAGCTACACCTTCCCCCTGGCCGAGAAGGCCGAGATCTCCGGTCTGACCCGGTACGCGGCCGGCACCGAGTCTGAGCCCAACAACCGCACGATCTACAAGCGCCTTGAAGAGGCCACCAACGTCCATGTCAACTGGAAGACCATCCAAGGCGACCAGTGGGCCGACAAGATCGCACTTGAGATGGCCAACATCAAGACCCTTCCCGAATTTGTTTCTCCTGCCGGTCTCAGCGATACTGATATTCTGAAGTATGCCAAGCAGGGCGTCATCATCCCCCTCGAGCAGTACATCGACAAGTACATGCCCAACCTCCAGAAGGTCTTTGAGCAGGCCCCCGAGTACCGCGCCATGTGCACCGACGAGAACGGCCACATCTGGACTCTCCCCTGGATCGAGCAGCTCGGCTACGGCAAGACCGCCATCCAGACCATCGGCAACATGCCCTTCATCAATGTCGCATGGCTCGACTTCCTCGGCCTAAAGATGCCCACTACCACCGACGAGTTTGAACAGGTGCTGATCGCCTTCCGCGATAACGCCGACAAGATCAAGGCCGAGTTCGGCATTGACGGCGACATCATCCCCATGTCCTGCATCATCAGCGGCGGCAACGAGGACTGCACCATCCTCTGCAACGGCTTCGGCGAAGGCTACGGCGATCCCGATCCCGGCCGCCATATCGTCATCAGCGACGACAAGAAGGTTCTCTGCACCGCCACCACCGAGGGCTGGCGCAAGGGCGTGGAATGGCTCCACAAACTCTACACCGAGAATCTGATCGACCCCGACGCTTTCACCCAGGAGTGGTCCACCTACGTTGCCAAGGGCAAGTCCGGGCGCTACGGCGTCTGCTTCAGCTGGGACGTTGCCAACATCGTTGAAATCAGCATGGCCGACATTATCGCGAACACCGGCGCATGGAAGCCCATGCCCATGCTGAAGGCCGACGTGCTCAACCTCACCCCCCAGAACGGTTCCTATACCTCCGGCTTTGACCGCGGCCGCGGCGCTGTTGTGACCGCCAACGCCAAGAATCCTGCCCTGATCTGCGCCTGGCTTGACCAGATGTACGCACCGCTCCAGTCCCCGCAGAACAACTGGGGCACCTACGGCGAGGATGACGAGTTCGATATCTTCGTCATGGGCACCAACGACAAGGGCGAGCCCATGCTCCAGCATGCACCTCTCGGCAGTGCTTCCCCTGTTGAAGTGCGTGAGGCTGAGATGGTTGACGGACCTCTTGCCGTGCTCGACAGCTACTACGGCGTATACGTCACCTGCCCGGATGACGCACTGTACCGTCTCAACTGGATCAAGGACATCTACACGCCCGACATGCACACCAAGTATGTCTTCCCGAACGTGTTCATGAGCGCTGACGACACCAAGACCCTGTCGAACCTCAACGCGGATATTGACAAGTGCATCAAGACTGCCCGCGCCGACGGCATCATGAACGGCTTCGGCGATGCCGAGTGGGACAAGCTCCAGAGCGACCTGCAGGCATACAAGCTGGCTGACTATCTGGCAATCTTCCAGAAGTATGTAGACGCGTCCGACGACTCCGTTCTCTCAGCTGATTAAGCCTCCCTTTTCCATACTTTATTCCTTGCCCCTGCCCACTCCCACTGAGGTGGGAGCGGGCAGAGAGAAGGGCTTTATGCCAATCATAGAGCCTTTCTCTCTGCCAGATGCAGTCAGGAGAGTGAACTATGAGCAAAGCCTTACAACGCGCCCGTGATTTTGAAGCCAAATATCTGCCCTATACCCGTTCCGAGCTGCCCCACTTCCATGTGACCGGCGGTATCGGCTGGATCAACGATCCCAACGGCTTCGCTCCGTACAAGGGCGAGTACCATCTGTTTTTTCAATACTACCCCTACGATACCAAATGGGGTCCCATGCACTGGGGCCATGTAAAGACCCGCGACTTTATCCGCTGGGAGCGTCTGCCCGCGGCACTGGCTCCGGATTCCGACTATGACCGGGACGGCTGCTTCTCCGGCGGCGCGGTGGAACTGCCCGACGGGCGTCATCTGCTGATGTACACAGGTGTGCGCAATGTGCGCCGACGCGACGGATCCATTGAGTCCTTCCAGACCCAGTGCATCGCGATCGGCGACGGCGTGGATTACAGAAAGCAGCCCTGCAACCCGGTCATTGACGGCGCGATGGTTCCCGAAGGCAACAGCGTTCACGATTTCCGCGACCCGAAAATCTGGCGCGAGGGCGAGGCCTTTTATGCCGTGATGGGCAACCGGAGCAGAGACGGCAGCGGTGAGATTCTGCTGTTTAAGAGCAGCGACGCACAGCATTGGGAATTTGTGAGCGTCGTGTCCTCCTGCCACAATCAGTACGGACGTATGTGGGAATGTCCGGACTTTTTCCCGCTCGACGGCAAGGAGGTGCTGCTGGTCTCCCCGCAGGAGATGGACGCCATCGGTCTGGAGTTTCATCCCGGCAACGCCAACGTCTGCCTGATCGGCAGCTTTGATCAAAAGACCTGCCATTTGATGCGCCAGTCTGTGCAGGCCATCGACTACGGTCTCGACTTCTACGCTCCCCAGACCCTGCTGACCGAGGACGGACGGCGTGTGATGATCGCCTGGATGCAGAACTGGGAAACTTCCACCTGCAAGCAGATGGAGCTGCGCTTCATGGGGCAGATGACCCTCCCGCGGGAGCTGAGCGTGAAAAACGGACGTCTGTACCAGAACCCCGTACGCGAACTGGAGCAGTACCGCGGCGTGCGCATCGACTATTACAATGTGCTCATCAACGGCGAAACCAGCCTGCGCGGTATCTCCGGCAGATGCACCGACATGACCGTTACCGTCCGCCCCGGCAACGAGAACAGCATGTACAAGTGGTTCCGCCTCTACGTGGCCCGCGACGGCGAACATTTCACGCTGATCCGCTACCGCCCGGACACCAACACCATCAAGGTGGACCGGACCCACAGCGGCTTCCCGCACGACATCGTGAACGTCCGGGAATTCCCGGTAAGCGTAAAAAACGGAGTCTTGAAGCTGCGCGTGATTATGGACCGCTACAGCCTCGAACTCTTCGTGAACGACGGCGAGCAGGCGGCGTCCTTCGTCCTCTATACGCCGGAAACCGCCGGTGCAGTGAGCTTTTCCTCCGACGGGAGCGTGCTCGTCGATGTGGAGAAATACGATTTGGAGATCAAGTAAATTTACAGGGCTACATAGTTAGATTTATGAAATCGTTTTTGACGGAGCTTCGCTTCGGCAAAAACACCTTAAGCCGAGCTTAGCGAGGCCTCGCGCCGACCAAACACGGCGTGTCACGCACCGCCGTGTGCGATGAGCGCGAGCACCTCAATTGCGAACGCTGTTCGCAATTGATTGTAATTTCCATGGCGGCTGGCCACTCCACATAATGGTCAACCGTACATGAAAAAAGGAGGAGTAAAAAGCCCCGGCTCGGGCTGCGGCAGTGTGGAGACCTGTCGTAATGCGGGAGACGTAAGTCCCCGTGAGGGCACATCAGGCGGAGGCCATGTGTCCGGAGTCAGAAAGCATGGCGACTGTACAGCTCAAGAACATTAAGAAAGTCTACCCCTTCATCAGCGGCGAGCAGAAAAAGAACAAGAAGAAAGCGGACGAGCCCGAGAAGAAAAAGGTAAACCTCCAGATCACCGATGAGGGTGTTGTCGCGGTGCAGGCCTTTGACCTGGACATTGCGGACAAGGAATTCATCGTTCTTGTCGGCCCCTCCGGCTGCGGCAAGTCCACTACCCTGCGCATGGTGGCAGGTCTGGAAGAGATCTCCGGCGGCCAGCTCATCATCGACGGTAAGGTCATGAACGACGTGGCCCCCAAGGACCGCGACATCGCCATGGTTTTCCAGAACTACGCCCTCTACCCCCACATGACCGTGTATGAAAACATGGCCTTCTCCCTGAAGCTCCGCAAGGAGCCTAAGGACGTGATCGACAAGAAGGTGCGCGAGGCGGCCGAGATCCTTGGCGCAAGCCCAAGGCACTCTCCGGCGGCCAGCGCCAGCGCGTCGCCATCGGCCGCGCCATCGTGCGTGATCCGAAGGTCATGCTCATGGACGAGCCTCTCAGCAACCTCGACGCAAAGCTCAGAAACGAAATGCGCGCCGAGATCATCAAGCTCCGCCAGCGCATCAACACCACCTTCATGTACGTCACCCATGACCAGACCGAGGCCATGACCCTGGGCGACCGCATCGTCATCATGAAGGACGGCTACATCCAGCAGATCGGAACTCCCCAGGAGGTCTTTGACCACCCGGCCAATCTCTTCGTCGCGGGCTTCATCGGCATGCCTGTTATGAACTTCTTTGATGCTGAGCTCAAGCGTGACGGCAAGAAGTACTTCGTCGAGGTCGGCGGCTACCGCACCGAGCTTGACGCCGAGAAGGAAGCGCGCCTGGCCGCCCATGACGTACAGTCCCAGCCCATCACGCTGGGCGTCCGCCCCGAGCATACCGACGTTGCCGACGCAGGCATCAGCGCCAAGGTTGAGGTCGCCGAAATGATGGGCTCCTCCGTGCACCTGCATGTCAACGCGGGCGGCCGTGACGTCATCATCATCGTCCCCACCATCGACATGAAGGGCAACTACAAGCTGGGCGATACCGTCCACTTCACCTTCGGCGGCAGAGTGGCTCACGTCTTCTCCAAGGAGACCGACAAGAACCTCGAGTTCTGATTTGCCTTTTTCATAATTCATATGGCACAGCGGCCCCGTTCGGGACCGCTGTGCCGCGTTTGGGAGTAACCAATGGCTGAACAATACTACAAGGAAGCACAGAAGCTGGGGCAGAGGGAATACCGCGCCTGCGTGGCCGGGGGACGCTCGGCGTGTCTGCCGGTGCTGGATGATATCGTCACTCCGGAGCAGGTACTCAAGGGGAGCGACCTCGGGATCGAACAGATCCCGACAGAATGGATCGTCGGCACCAAAACCAGGGGACGAGTGAATACCTTCGCGCCGAACTTTATGCCTGTCGCGCCCGAAAGCTCTGAATTTGCCCAGAAATGGGAGCGCCTGTGTGAGGCGCACCTGTCAGAAGGAATCCGTGATCCGATCAAAGCCTATGAGTATATGCACCGCTATTATGTGGAGGAGGGCAACAAGCGCGTAAGCGTCCTGAAATTCTTTGACGCGCCGAGCATCCCGGCTCACGTGATCCGTGTCCTGCCGGAACGAAGCCCTGAGACGGAGAATTACTATGCCTATGTCGCCTTCTATAAATGCAGCAGGGTAAATTTCCTCGAATTTACACACGCCGAGAGTTATGGCGCGCTGCAGCAGGCGCTGGGCAAGCAGCCGGATGAGACCTGGACCGAGGAGGAACGTCGGCGTTTTTCCGCGGCCTATTACTATTTTTGCAAGGTGTACCGCTCAAGCGGGGGCGACAAGCTCAGGACGACCGCGGGAGACGCGCTGCTGAGTTATATCCAGGTCTTCGGCTATGATTCGCTGTGTGCGGCCTCGAGCACGGAAATCAAAAAGAACCTTGCCAGCATGTGGGAGGAACTCAGGCTCCGCCAGGAAGAGAGCACCATTGAGCTCAAGACAGAGCCGTCCGAAGAGAGAAAGCCCGGTCTGCTTACCAGACTTCTGCCGGGCAGTTCATCCGTTTTGAAGGCCGCCTTCCTGTATGACGGGGAGCCCGGGCGCTCCGGCTGGGTGCTGGGCCATGAGCTGGGCCGCGTCCACGTGCAGCGTGTTTTTGAAGACAGGCTCCAGACAACAGCCTACACGAACTGCATGCAGGGCGATCCGCTCCAGGTCATCGAGCAGGCAGCCGCGGACGGAAACAGGCTGATCTTCACCACCTCGCCGCGTTTGCAGCAGGCGAGCCTCCATGCCGCCATCACACATCCGGAGCTTGTCATCATGAACTGCTCCCTTAATCAGTCCCACCGCTATATCCGCTCCTATTATGCCAGAATGTACGAGGCCAAGTTTATTATTGGTGCCGTCGCGGGCTCACTCACCGAAAGCGGAAGGCTGGGCTATATCTGCGACTATCCCATTTTCGGGCAGATCGCCGGGATCAACGCCTTCGCCCTCGGCGCGCAGATGACCAATCCCCGTGCGCAGGTTTTTCTGGAGTGGTCGAGCGTAAAGGGGCCGAAGGAAGCTGAAGAAAAGCTGATCAAAGAAGGTATCCATCTCATTTCCTGTCAGGATACCGCAAGCCTGTCCCGCGGAAAACGCAGCAGCTTCGGCCTGACATATATCCGCGGCGAGGACAGAGAGCTGCTTGCCGCACCGAGCTGGAAATGGGGCGTATACTATGAAAAAATCCTGCGCCAGTTTTTCAGCAAAACCGTGCAGGATGAGTACGAGAGCAGCAGCAAGGCGCTCAATTACTATTGGGGCATGTCCGCCGGTGTTGTGGATGTGAGCTTTTCCGAGACGCTTACAAACGGGACACGGCACCTTGCGGACTTTCTGAAGGAGAGCATCGTCCGTGAAGTATGCAGTCCCTTCCTCACGCCCATTTGTATACAGGGCGGTGAGACCATCGGACAGCAGCAGGGGATGCTGAACCAGGAACAGATCGCGGGGATGGACTATCTCGTTGAAAACGTGGTTGGCAGCATCCCGGCCTATACGGAGCTCACCCCCCTCGCGCAGGCAACAGTCGATACTTCGGGCGTCACCGCAGCGACGGAAAAGGCGGGGAAAGAAGCATGAGGATTCTGGCCGTATCCGATGTAGAGTCAAATTATTATTATCGGTTTTACAGTGCCGGAAAGCTGAAGGGCTTCGACCTGATCCTGGCCTGCGGGGATCTGAAGCCTGCCTATCTGGAATTTCTGGTGACGATGGCGGGCTGTCCGCTGTACTATGTCCATGGCAATCATGACGAGGGCTATTCACGGGAGCCGGAAGGCTGCGTGTGTATCGACGATAAGCTCGTTGTATGTCAGGGCCTGCGTATTCTGGGACTCGGCGGCTCTTACCGCTATCGGCCGGGGAAGTACATGTACACGGAGCGGGACATGCGCCGCAGAATACGGCGTCTCTGGTTCAGCCTGTGGAGATATAAGGGAATCGACATTCTGGTGACTCATGCGCCGGCAAGAGGTGTCCATGATCTGGATGATCTGCCGCACCGAGGCTTTTCCTGCTTCCTGAATTTGCTGGAGAAGTATGAGCCGCGCTATTTCGTTCATGGACACATTCACCGGGAGTATGGAATCTCAATCCCCCAGAAAAACAGTTACGGGAAAACCACCGTGATCAATGCCTGCGATCATTGTGTGATTGAGTATGATCCGAAGCAGGAGCGATAGTCTGCCAAGTCTGCTTATGCGCGGAAAGCCGCGGACGCCGGAACCGACAGCGGCAGTTTTTGTGACGTTTGCAGAGAGGACCTGTCCTTATTTTCAATACAATTCCTTTTTTCTGATCCATGTTTGATCTGCTGACCGAGAAAGGTGTGTGTACGATGCATAAACAGCGATATTGGTTTCCTCTCCTTCTGATGATGGCGCTGCTCCTGACAGCCTGCGGCAATGGATCTGCGGGCACCAACGGGAATCTGGCGCAGGCGCCTGTGGAGAGTTATGCCGCCACGGTGATCCCGGACGAGCCCTATGAGGCTGTGCCGTACAGGCTGTACCCGTCGCCGGA
>CADAPN010000063.1 GCA_902789835.1 Oscillospiraceae bacterium | reverse complement strand
CCGTGCCATCGCCGACCGGGTGGAGGAGATCGAGCTTCTGCCCAAAGACCTCTTCCCGCCGAAGATCGAAAACTCGGCCCAGCAGCTCAAGGACCTGGTATACACCAAAATGCACCGGATCTACGGCGAAACGCCGCCGCCCCTGGTCCAGGAGCGCGTGGACGTGGAGCTCAACACCATTCTCGACCACAACTACGACGTGATCTACATGTCGGCCCAGAAGCTGGTCCAGAACTCCCTCGAGCACGGCTACCTGGTGGGCAGCCGTGGCAGCGTCGGCAGCAGCATGGTCGCCTTTATGTCCGGCATTACGGAAGTGAACTCCCTTCCGGCCCACTATGTCTGCCCGGAGTGCCGCTATTCGGAGTTCCCGGGGCTGAAGCTCCGGTGGAACGGACAAAGCGGCGAGCAGATCCCCTGGCCTGAGGCCCCGGCGACAGAGCCCTCCGCCCCCGCAGCTTCCTCCTCGTCTGAGAGCCAAGCGGAGTCCGCACCCCACACCTACGGCTGCGGTGCGGATATGCCCGAGAAGCGCTGCCCCCTCTGCGGCACGATGATGCGCCGGGACGGCTTTGACATCCCCTTTGAGACCTTCCTGGGCTTCCCCGGCAACGAGAAGACCCCGGATATCGACCTGAACTTCTCCGGCGAATACCAGGCCCGCGCCCACAAGTACACCGAAGTGCTCTTCGGCTCGGACCATGTTTTCCGCGCCGGAACCATCGGCACCCTTGCCGAGAAGACGGCCT
The DNA here is from genome assembly GCA_902789835.1 of Oscillospiraceae bacterium. Next base: position 9,280 of record CADAPN010000063.1, on the reverse strand, counting down.
ACGGCTATGTGAAGAAGTACCTCGAGGAGCGCGGCATCACCGCCACGAAAGCGGAGGAGAACCGTCTGGCCTTGGGCCTCGTGGGCATCAAGCGCACCACCGGCCAGCATCCGGGCGGCCTTGTGGTCATCCCCCAGGACATGGACGTGACGGACTTCTGCCCGGTCCAGCACCCCGCGGACGATCCAACCTCGGACATCATCACCACGCACTTTGAATACCACTGCATGGAGGCCAACCTTCTCAAGCTGGACGAGCTGGGCCATGATGACCCGACGATGATCCGCATGATGGAGGATATGACGGGCGTGGACGCCAAGGAGATCCCGCTCTCCGACCCCGAGACCATGTCGATCTTTACCTCGCCGGAGGCCCTGGGCCTTCCGGACGAGGACCCCATCATCGGCAAAACCGGTACCATCGGCGTCCCGGAGTTCGGCACCGGCTTCACACGCCAGATGCTTGTGGATACCCAACCGCAGAACTTCGACACCCTGGTGCGCCTCTCGGGCTTTTCCCACGGAACGGACGTGTGGGCCGGCAACATCCACGACCTGATCGTCAGCGGAACCGCCACGGTCGACGAGACCATCGGCTGCCGCGACGATATTATGATCTACCTGATCTCCAAGGGCATGCAGCCCGCCCTGGCCTTCAAGACCATGGAGGCGGTGCGAAAGGGTAAGGTGAAGAAATCCGGCAGCTTCCCCGGCGACGCCGAGCAGCAGATGAAGGACATGGGCGTCCCGGACTGGTGGATCGAGTCGGCCCGGAAGATTGCCTACCTCTTCCCGAAAGCCCACGCGGTGGCCTACGTCATGATGGCCTTCCGCATCGCCTGGTTCAAGGTACATAAGCCCCTGGCCTTTTATTCGGCCTATTTCTACCGCCGGAGCCAGAAGGGCGGCTTTGACGCCTCCATTATGACCGGCGGCACCGAGCAGACCCGGCGCAAAATCAACGAGATGCGCCGTGCCACGAACCTGACCGCGAACGAAGAGGACCTCCTGGTAACACTGGAGGCGGTGTATGAGTTCAATATGCGCGGCTTCCGCTTCGCGCCGATTGATATTTTTCAGTCCGACGCGACAAAGTTCCTTCTTACGGAGGACGGACGCATCCGGCCGCCCTTTGTATCCATCGGTGGTCTTGGGGAGAGCGCGGCCCAGGATCTGGCACGCGTCATGCACGAGGGGCACAATTTTATTTCCATTGACCAGATTGCCAATGCCTGTCCCAAGGTGTCCACGGCGCATATCCAGTCCCTGAAAGCGCTGGGCGCCTTCGGCGACCTTCCGGACAGCTCCCAGGTGAGCTTTTTTGACTGAAAGGAGAACAAAATGGACGAACAGAAACTGAACGAAGAACAGATGGAAAACGTAAACGGCGGATCTGCTTTCAGCGACTCGGTGGAATATGCCGTCGAGCAGGGAAAGAAAGTTGCCCAGGTCGTAGCGGACTCGATCGAGAAGCTCATCAAGAAGGACTGAGAAAACCGGGAAGCTCAAACGAGAAGGGCGCTGCCCGGCAGGAAAAGCCTGTAAAAAAGACAGCAGGAAGATATTTCCTGCTGTCACAGCGCCCCTTTCGGACAGTTCTTTACGCACTCCATGCAAAGGATGCACTCCGTGCCGTTTTTCCTCTTTCGCGAATTGTCCGTAACATCAACATTCATCGGACAGACCCGCTTGCACTTTCCGCATGAAATGCACTTTTCCTTGTCGCATTTCACCCGCAGAAGTGCGAAATAACTCATCGGTTTGAGAAAGACCGTGACCGGGCAGATATACTTGCAGAATGCCCGATTGTCTTTAAAAGTGAAGGCGAGAATGATGCCGACGGCATAGTACAGCACGTTCCCGATGAGAAAAGCCCAAAACATGATTCGCTCAAGATTCCCGACATGCGCGAGGAAGAGGGCCGCGACAAAAACCAGAGAGAGCGCAAACGTAAGATACCGGATCCAGCCGATCTTCTTCCGCGGCTGAGCCGGCACGGGGTAAGGAAGAAAATCCAGAACCATTGCGGTCCAGCAGGCATAGCCGCACCAGCCCCGACCGAAGATCAGCGGCCCGAAAATCTTGGCTACGGCATAGTGGATGGTGGCCGCCTCGAAGACGCCGGTGAACAGATAATACCAGAAGCCTTCAATCTGCATGTTCTCTCCGCAGATCAAGCCAAGATAGATCAGCATATAAAGGCCGACAAGAAGCTGGACAATACGCCGCGCATGTTTGTACTTTCGGATATACAGAAACATTCCCAGAGCGATTGAGCAGCCGATGTAACTGAAGTTAAAAAGATAAAAAGTATTGTCTTTTGTCAGCCAAAGAGTTACGGCGACTGTTTCAAAGACCGCCAGCATCAGAACCGTCATGGCGTATTTCTTCATCCGCAAAAACCTCCACAGAACCATGTTTACGAGCGTGATTGTACCACGCTCTTTTACTTTTTGCAATCGCGCACGGCACCCGGCAGGCGTCTTTCCGTGTCAGCGATCAGAACGAATGCAGCCGGCTCTGCTTTGATACAGAGCCGGCTGTTTCGGTAGAATATGTTCTGACTCAAAAAGCTGCCTTCGCGGTGAAGAAAAGCTTCCCGAATGACAGCAGCCGCTATCAGCTGTTGAGATACTCGATCATGCAGTCTGCTGCGACAATGCCGCTGGTGTATGCGATGCCGAGAGAAGCACCCTCATTTTCATAATACGGGCTGCAGTAAAGGCTGCCGTTGTCGACACCGGCAACGTACAGACCGGGGATCACGCTCAGATCCTTGGCCAGTGCGCGGCAGTAGTCGTCGGTCTTCACACCGCCGAACGTGGACCAGATGGAGGGTTCATACTCAAAAACGTAGTAGGTATCGCCGCTGAGCTTGTGCAGCAGATAGGGGGCCTTGTAGAACTGTGTATCCTCACCGGCTTCACAGAGGGCGTTGTATTCTTCAACGGTTTTCTCAAGGTTGGCCATGCCGAAGACCTTGGCGCACTCGGCAAGGGTTCCCTTGGCGGCCCAGCCCTGCTCGACAGCCGCATCGACGGATTCGGGCAGATCGGCACGGACAACATTCTCTCCGTTCTTATAAAAGACACTGCCATGGCAGCCGACATACCAGTCTTCGGGATTGCCGTAATAGCCGCGGATACCCACCGTGCTGACGGCGTCCATCATCTCCTGGTCGAGGACCGCATAGTACAGGCCTTCGCGCAGAGCCATTTCGCCGCCGAGGGCAAGGGGACGGTCACTGAGATACTGTTCGTTCATGAAGCGGTCGCCGTTTCTGTTGACAATCAGGCCGCCGTAGAGCGCGGGCTCCAGGGCCGGGCTTGCGCTTCGCATCGCGCCGCCGTGAATGTCGGGGATCTTGTGGTTCGCGCCGCCGAACTCATTGCAGCACAGCGCCCAGTTGCGGTCGGCAATACCGCCGGCCTCGAGAACCATATCAAAGCCCTGGCCGGTGGAAAGCGTGTTGCAGAGTGGCCAGACACTGAGATCGCCGAAAATCTGGCGCAGACGCTCATCATTGCCCGCGTAGCCGCCGGTGGCGATCAGAACGGCCTTGCAGTTATACTGGATGATGCTCTTGTCCTCACCGTTTCTGACGAGAACACCCGTGACGGCATCGCCGTCCTTGACCAGCTGGACTGCTTCTCTCAGGCATTCGAGCACGCCGCCGTCCGCCTCAAACTTCTCTACCAGGGGACCGAAGCGGTCGAGGCCTCTGAGCTGTGTGCCCTCGAGATTGGCAAAATTATGGCGGGCACGGAAGCCCATGCCGTAGGAATCGATACGCAGGCCCATGTTGACGCCGTTGTCCATGAAGTTGCTGACAACGCGTTCACCGGCGCTGGTGCACTTGCGCAGCAGAGATCCGTTGACGGTGCCGCGGCTGAAGCCGTATTCGCACTCGTAAAGGGTCTCAACGCTGACGGTGGCGTTCTCGGCGGCCTGAACACGGGTCTCGGCCAGAGCCGGACCGCCAGCCTGGGAACCGTTGGAGACAGCGACCGTAATGCCCTTCTCGAGCAGGTAGGTCTTCTTTCCGGCAGCAGCCAGTTCCATGGCGGCCATCAGGCCGGCGGCACCTGCGCCGACAACGACAGCGTCGCAGTCAATGGTGGTGGAGGGGACAAGCGTTTCCTTTTCCTCGGGCTTTGCTTCCTCTGCGAAGGCGGGGGCGATTCCGGTCAGACCCAGCGCTGCAGCAGCGGCAACAGAGCCTTTCAGGAAATCTCTGCGGGATAATTCTTTCATCTGGCATAATCCTTTCAGCTTATTTTTGGGTTGTTTCCCGCCCATATATACCATAGAACGGACCTGCGGCGCAATCATTTTTGTTAATCTTGTCAAATTATTCTGATTGACAACTGCCGGACACCGAACCGAAAACGGCCTGAACTTTTGAAACTTCCTTATGACAGCTGCCGATCGCCGTTGTATACCGTGAGCCAGCGGGTCTTGTCAACGGTGATCTTCCGGTGCTTGGTGATATAGTCCATGATCAGCTCGACCACTTCCACCGGCGTGTCGTTCAAAGTCTCACATTCGGCATAGAACTCATATCCGCCGGAACCCGCCGCGCGGTAGTTGTTGAGGCAGAGGGTGAGGCTTTCATCGGGCGGCAGCTCTTTCCCGTGCCGCCGGATGGAGAGAACACGCTGTCCCCGCGGACGGGAGATGTCAATATCGACCTCGACCCCGGCGATGTAGTCAAAGTTATAGTGTTCTTCCTTGGGGCGCAGAAAGCTGTCGGAGACACGGAGCGTTCCGCTTTCGTCGAGGTCAAAATACTCCGCGGAGCGCTCCAGCGCCCGGCGCAGGATCTCGCGGTTGACGCGGATGGTCGAGAGCGTATTGGGATAGATATATGTCGCGACGATGTCACGGATGCTGACAGAGCGTTTAAATCCCCGGACCTCATTGCCGAGACAGGTGGCGGAGAGATCCGCTCCGGAGGCAGCCAGCTGTACCTGGTTGAAGAAATTTGCGATCAGGGAACCGTGTACCGCCATGAAGAGGTGATCGGCGGGCATTAGGGCGGTGTCCAGGGACCCGACCGGAAGATCGAGCCAGTGGGAAACGGTGTCATGCATCTTGACAAGGAAAGCGGCCATGCCGGGTTCCGTCAGATCCCCGGCGGGGAGCAGAGCGCTCTCGGCGCTGACGCTTCCGTCATCCTGAACCGCAACCTTCATGCGGATATAGCTGCGGGCCTTGTCCGGCGGCTGGCAGGTCCAGGTCTTCCGGATGTGGGCGGCCGGGAGGGTCATGTGCTGGTGACCGGTGAGAAGAACATCGAAGTCCAGCTCCTGACACATCCGCCAGGCCTGATTCTCCGTTGTATCGGAGAGGGGGCGTCCGGTGGAAATGTCGTTTTCAAAGCCGCCGTGATAGATACAGACCGTGAGCTCGGCCCCGGCGGCCCGGAGCTCTTTGAGGGCTTCGCGGGCGGCATCCACGGCATCGGTGACCTTGATCCCTGTGAGATGTTCCGGCTTTTCCCATACGGGGATGAAAGAAGTCGTGACGCCGGTGAGGCCGACACGCAGACCGTTTTCCAGTGTGACGACGGCGGTGCGCTCGACCTGCGGCAATCCGTGAACATTGGCACAGAGGCAGCGGGCGTTGAGACCGTCGAGGTAGCGCTCCAGAATTTTACGACCGTAGTTGAAATCGTGGTTTCCCAGGGTGACAAACTGATAACCGGCGAGGTTCATGAGTTTTGCGGGAACAAAGGTTCCGTCTTTCGAAGCGCGCTGCTGCAGCCAGTAGGTGAAGGGGCTGCCCTGAAGGACGTCGCCGCCGTCGATGATGAGGCTGTTCCCGTCCCGGACGAAGTTGGCCGCGCAGTTGGCGAGGCCTGTGGGGGCCGGGGCCGCGGCGGCGTAATCGACAGGGGCAAAATACCCGTGGGTATCGCTGGTAAAATAAATGTTCAGTGTTCTTTCCATTCCTGATATTCCTCATGCGAAAACCGGTGCCTCCGCTGTACAGGGGACACCGGTTTCCGGTTCTTGCAGAATTACGCGCCGCGGGCAAGCTTCTTGCGCACGCGCGTGGAGATAAACTCGATGATCAGCACCAGAATCATAAGGCCCCAGACAAAGGAGCCGACCATTGCCCAGCGGCGGCTGTTCAGGCACTGGACCAGGGAAGCGCCGATTCCGCCGGCACCGACAATACCGAGCGTCGTGGCATCCTTAAGATTGATGTCGAAACGGTAGATGGTCGTTGAAATGAAGCTCGCGGTGAGCTGGGGAATGACGCCGTAGCGAATCTTCTGGAATGCGTTGCAGCCCATGGCATCGAGGCTCTCGAGAATGTGGGTGTCCAGATCCTCGATGGCAGTGATGTACATCTTGGAGATCATGCCGATGGAGCACACCGACTGGGTGATGACACCGCAGGATGCGCCGGGACCGGTGACACGGATCCACATGAGGGCCCAGACCAGACTTGGAATGGTGCGGATCAGAAGAATGAGCACGCGGAACAGATAGGCGATGGGCTTTGGCATGATGTTGGTGGAGGCGAGAAAGGCAAAGGGAATTGCAAGAATCGCGCCGATCAGCGTGCCCAGAACGGCGATGGCCATGGTCTGCAGAAGCAGATAGGGCACATCGGTGTCTCCGGTGCCGAACATCAGTTTCAGATCGGGATGCGTGACACCGCTGATGACGCCCTTGGCCACCTCACGGCCGGTTACGGTGAGACCTTCAAAATGGATGCTGGAGCCGGACCAGCCGACCAGAACGGCGAGGATCAGAACGATCAGGGTATAGATCCACCACTTGCGGGGGCGGTTGAGATACATTTCCGCCACCGTCAGCTTCTGATCAAGTTTTTTATCCAGTTGTTCGAATTTTTCCGCCATGTCGTTCCTCCTCTCAGCTCAGCTTCTTGCGAAGGTACTCGCTGAAGAACTCGATGGCGACAACCACGACAAACAGCGAAAGAAGCACCATACCGAGTCCGTTATAGTCGCGCCAGCCGATGCGTTCGTTGATGGTGATGCCGAGACCGCCGGCGCCGACATAGCCGAGAATGGCGGAGGCACGGACATTCATCTCAAAGCAGTACAGACTGTGGCTCAGATAGACCGGAAGAATCTGCGGGACACAGGCGGACCAGAAAGCCTGAAACTTATTTGCGCCGAGAGCCTCCATGGCTTCAAAGGGCCCCATGTCGATGGTCTCGATGCTCTCGTAGAGCATCTTGGCCACGATGCCGAAGGTGAAGATGGAGATCGCGAGGGTACCGGCAAAGGTCCCCAGACCGAAGACGAGGGCGCAGACCAGCGCGATGACAAGCGTCGGCAGGGTACGGATCAGGGCCAGAATAAAGCGCAGAACACTCACGATGGCCGTGCTCTTGCAGATATTGGTCGAGGCGAGGACCGCGATTGGCAGAGCGAGCAGACAGCCTATGACGGTACCGAGAATGGACATCTTGATGGTGTCGACCAGGGGACCCACGACCTTGCTGAAGAAGTCCCATTTCGGATGGAAAAGCTTCACAAAGAGGTCCAGCAGCTTGTCAAAGCGGGTGATGATGAGCTTCAGGTCGAAGCCGGTCATGCGCAGGGAAAGATAGATCGCCACCAGCAGAAGCAGCAGGATCAGAGGAACACGGCTGCGGCGGCGCATGGTGGAATGGCCGTTTGGCAGGGTGATGATCTGTGGCTTGAAGATCTTGTCAAACCAGGTTAGTTTGACGAGAGAAGTGTTTTCATTGTCCATCGGCTTATTCTCCGTCGCCCAGCGTGGGGGCCTTTGTGCCGTTGTAGACGAAATCGATCTGCTCCTGGGTGATGGTGCTGGCAGGACCGTCAAAGACAATCTCACCGGCGCGAACACCGATGACGCGGTCACAGTACTGCAGGGCCAGGTCAATATGGTGAATATTCAGCAGAATGGAAATTTTGTAATCCTTGTTGATGCGGACAAAGTCCTGCATGACCTGGCGCGCGGTGATGGGGTCAAGAGAAGCCACCGGTTCATCGGCCAGAATGATTTTCGGATTCTGATTCAGGGTGCGGGCCAGTGCGACGCGCTGCTGCTGGCCGCCGGAGAGCTGATCGCAGCGGGTATAGGCCTTGTCCAGAATTCCGACTTTATCCAGGCTCTCCAGTGCGCGCATTTTCTGATCCTTGGAGAAAATGCCGAAAAGCACCCGGAAAAAGTCCATATCCGGAACATCCGCGGTCAAAACATTTTTGATGGCAGTGCTGCGGTTGACGAGGTTGAAGCTCTGGAAGATCATACCGACCTTGCGGCGATAGCGGCGCAGTTCCTTGCCGCGAAGGGAATTCACATCCACTCCGTCAACGGTCAGGGTGCCCTTGGTCACATCGTGCATGCGGTTGATACAGCGCAGGATCGTAGACTTTCCTGCACCGGACAAACCGATAATGGCGACAAATTCACCCTGCTCGATCTGAAGGTTGATGTCCTTCAGGGCCGTGAAGCCGTTGGGGTAGGTCTTGTAGACATTCTTAAACTCAATCATGCGGCGGCTCGCTCCTTTTGGCTGAATAAAGTATGCTTAGGATAAGGGAAACCGGTCAGCGGCAGAGGCGTTCTGCCGCTCAACGCTTTCGTTTATCAAAAATGGGCTCTGTAGCACGAGGTTACAGAGCCCGAGGTAAGACTTGCCGGGATCAGCCGTCAACGGCTGTCAGAGCGGCGCGGGCACCGTCATAGTCGGAATCAACAGCCTTGGCATAGCCGGTGTGGCTGTAGACGTCGAAGATGGCCTTGCCTTCGTCGGTATTGATGATGTTGATGAAGCAATCCTGCAGAGCGGCCTTGAGCTCGTCAGTGTAGAAGGGGCTCTCCTTGGAGATGGCGACGGTGTCGTTGTAGATCCCTTCGGTCACGCCGATGACGTTCAGCTCGTTCCAGATGCTTTCGCTGCGGCCCATGCCCTGCTTGCCGGTCTCGTCCTGCTGATCGGTGGGCAGAGTCCAGGAGGCTTCATAGTCGTTGCGGCCGTCGGCATAGCAGACGATCACATCGACCTGCTCGGCAGCGGCATAGGAGAAGGCGGTGCCGTAACCGGAGTCAATGGGAATGACATTGGAGAGGTCGGAGATCTTCTTGCCGTCATAGTTTTCCATGAGCCACATGGTGGGATAGATGTAGCCGGCGGAGGAAGAGGTCTTCTGCACGGCCCACTTGGCACCGTCGAGATCTTCCCAGGTGAGCTTCTCGCCGTTGTTGACCTTCTCGGCGAGCTTCTTGCCGTACTCGGAAGGAGTGGCGTAGATCAGAGAGCGGTAG
>CADAPN010000062.1 GCA_902789835.1 Oscillospiraceae bacterium | reverse complement strand
TCGAACCCTTGCCCAGCTTGCACTGGCTACCGCATTTCGAGTGCGGACCCTTCGACCACTTGGGTATCTCTCCGTTTGCTGTGCTATTATATCGAAAAGCCCTGAAAAAATCAAGCCCCGAAACACGGGCAAAGCTCCGTGTTTCGTTTTTCAGGTTTCTCCCACCAGGTGCTCGCCGATTTTATACACGTCGCCCGCTCCGACCGTCAGGATGATGTCGCCGGGCGCCGCCGTCTCACGCAGGGACTTTTCCAGTTCCTCAAACGACGGGAAGAAGCGCGCTCCTTCAATCTGTTCGGCAAGCGCGGAAGAGGAGATGCCGATGGTGTTCTGTTCTCTGGCTGCAAAAATCTCCGCCAGGTACACGACACTCGGCCGTTTGAGCTGTTCCACGAAGTCCTTGAACAGCGCGGCCGTGCGGGAATAGGTATGCGGCTGGAAAACAAGAACCGTCCGCTTATAGTTCAGGGTCTCCACCGTGTCAAGCAGGCATTTGAGCTCACCCGGATGGTGGGCATAGTCGTCATAGACATCGGCACCGTTGAACTTGCCCTTGAATTCGAAACGGCGTCCCGCTCCGTTAAAGCCCGCCAGGCCGTACTTGACCGCATAGGGGCGGATGCCGAGGCAGATCGCCGCCGCGGTGGCGGCCAGGGCGTTCTTGATGTTGTGTTCGCCGGGCACGTGCAGTGTCACATCCGTGAAGCGCCGGCCCTTGTAGATGATGTCAAAATGGGAATTGGCTCCGATGTACTCGATGTTCTCCGCGTGGACATCCGCTTTTTTGTTCAGGCCAAAGGTGATCATCTTCCGGTCCAGATTCATCAGCGTCTGCATCGTGTTGAGGTCGTCGTAATTTGCCACCACATAGCCGTCCTGCGGTACACGGGACGCAAACGCACGGAAGCTCTTCTCCACATCGTAGAGATCCTTGAAAAAGTCCAGATGGTCCGCTTCGATATTCAAAATAACGGCGATCGTCGGATGGAAGGACAGGAAGGAGTTATAATACTCACAGGCCTCCATGACGATGACGTTTCCGTGTCCGACACGGTGTCCCGCATTCAGCAGCGGGAGCGTTCCTCCGATCATGACGGTGGGATCCTTGTCCGCCGCCATCAGGATATGCGTGCACATCGAGGTCGTGGTGGTCTTCCCGTGCGTGCCGGAGATGCAGAGGGCATTTCCGTAATCGCGGGAGATCGCGCCCCAGGCCTCCGTCCGCTCGAAGACCGGAATATTCATGGCTCTTGCCTGGATAATCTCGGGGTTCTCATCACGCACGGCCGCCGTCCTTACAACAAAATCAGTGTCCTGCGGGATGTTCTCCGCCCGGTGGCCGATCTCGACGTGAATTCCCTTTGCTTCCAGAGCCGCCACATTGCCAGCGAGGACATCGAGACGCCGCCTATTCCGATCAGATACCCCTTCCGGCCGGGGGACATATAGTTAGAAAACTCTGCCATGAATCTACTCCGTTAACAAAATACTGTTGAGTTTCTACCGCGCAGATGTTACAATAACTCACATCTTCACAAGCTTCCGTATTATAAACCAGCGCAGGTGTGATTGCAAGCTTTTTTATCCGGGAGGTCCTCTGAAATGGACAGCTGGGACGAATTGAAAACCGAATGTGCTTCCTGTCGGGCCTGTCCGCTCTGTGAAGGGCGGCACAACCTTGTCTTCGGCGTCGGAAATGAACAGGCCGATCTCATGTTCGTCGGCGAGGGTCCCGGTGAGCAGGAAGACCTGCAGGGGATTCCCTTTGTCGGTCCTGCCGGGAAGCTGCTTGACTCCATGCTGGAGATGATTGATCTTGACCGGAGCATGATTTATATTGCGAACATGGTGAAGTGCCGCCCGCCCCACAACCGCGACCCGCAGGGTGCCGAGATGGCTGCCTGCCGCACCTGGCTGGACCGGCAGATTGCACTGGTAAACCCCAGGCTCATCGTCTGCCTCGGCCGGATTTCGGCCATGGCGCTGATCCGCGAGGATTTCCGCATCACCCGGGAGCACGGCCTGTGGTTTGACAAGGACGGCCGCCGCATTCTGGCCACCTTCCACCCCTCCGCGCTGCTCCGGGATCCGTCCCGCCGTCCGGAGGCTTTTATGGACCTGCGTGAAATACGAAAGGAGTATCGGGCGCTGCAGGGCGCCCATCAGAGCTAATTCATGTCATCGCTTCAGTTCAAAACCGTTACCCTCTGCGACAAGGCCTGGGTTGATCCCATCGTCATGGCGGAGAACAGTCCCAGTGCCGACTATAATTTCGGCAACATCTATATCTGGGATAAGTATTATAAGCAGCTGATCTGCCGCTTTGAAGACCGGATGATCACCAAACTCCGCTACGAAGGCGAACGCGCCTTTGTCTATCCCATCGGTTCCGGTCCCCTGCGCCCCGCCATTGAGGCGCTGAAGGCCTTCTGTGATGAAAGGGGCTATCCCCTGCTTCTGCGCGGCGTGACCGAAAATCACTGTCAGGAGCTCGAGGACGCTTTTCCGGGGAAGTTCACCTACACGCTGGAAGAAAGACTGTCCGACTATATCTACTTGGCCGAAAAGCTTGCCACCTATTCCGGCAAAGCGCTGCACGGGAAAAAGAATCACTGCAACCGCTTTGAAGCGGAGCAGGACTGGGACTTTGTTCCGCTCACCCGTGAACTGATCCCGGGCTGTCTGGATATGCTGGATGTCTGGACCGAGGAGAACTCCGAGCGTCTGGAGAGCAGCATCAGCTATGAGCACGACGCGATCATCCGCGCCTTTGCGGCTTTTGAAAAGCTCGGCCTGGAGGGCGGCGTGCTGCGCAGCAGCGGAAAGATCATCGGCTTCTCCCTCGGGGAGATGGCCAGCCCGGACACCTTTGACGTTCACTTTGAAAAAGCGGAAATCAACATCAACGGCGCTTATCCCATGGTCTGCCGTGAACTGACACGCAGCATGCTGAACGCGCACCCGGGACTGCGCTATATCAACCGGGAGGACGACATGGGTCTGGAATCTCTGCGCAAGTCGAAGCTCTCCTACAAGCCGGAGTTCCTGCTGCAGAAGTATCTGGCACGCTGGAGTGACTGAGATGCTGCGGGATCTTCATGGCGCCGTGCTGCGCGGGTCTGCGCCGCAGGACACAGAACAGCTCCGGGAGCTTTGGTGCAGGATTTTTGGCGATCCGCCGGAACTTGTCGACTCTTTTCTTTCTCATCTGCCCGGGATGGGCTGCGGCTGTGTGGCCGAGCGTGACGGCCGGATCCTCGGCGCGGCATATCTGATCCACGGCTTTACCCTGCTGCAGCCGAATAAGGCGCCCCTGCGCTGCGGCTATCTCTACGCGGTTGCCGTACATCCGGATGCCCGCGGGCTCGGTCTCGGCGCCGCTGTCAGCCGCGGAGCGGTCGAGCTGGGCCGGGAGTGCGGAGCTGAACTCATCTGCACTCTGCCTGCGGAAGAATCCCTCTACCGCTGGTACGGTGAGATTCTGTCCCTGACCCACCGGAACACCCGGAGGGTCTTTTCCTGCGAAGCTCTCCCGGAAGCCCAGCCGGTCGATGCATCCGAATATCTGCTTCGTCGGGAAGCGCTTCTGCGCGATACGCCGCATGTCCGGCCGAATGCCTCCGTCATGGACTTTGCCGCCTCCCTGTGCCGGGCCTGCGGCGGAGGCCTGTATACCCTTGACGATATGCTTTTCTGCGCCTATCGGATTCAGGGCTGCTGGGTCATGCCGGAGCTGCTTCCGCTGTCGGCGGCAGAGCGTATTGCCGGTCTGCGCAGTGCAGTGCATCCGTATCTCTGTGCCGACCGTCCTCTGCCGGACGGTCTGATCTGGAATCTGACTTTAGACTGAGAAACAGGTGATTTGTTATGGCGTTGTTTCTGGCCTTTGCTGCCGTTTCCCTGCTTTGCATCTTTCCGCTGTCGCTCACGGTGCTTCACCTGGGCGTTGGGCTTTCGCTTCTGATCGCGCTGCTGGGCTTTCTCCTGCTTCATGTCCTCTATGTTCTCTTTTTCGGTGTGGTCTCACACCCGATCCCGATGGACAAGCCGCTCGAGAAGCAGAACCCGCTCTGCCGTTTCGCATGCTATGCCACGGCATCGCTGCTGTGTTTTTACGGCGGGATCAAGCCGGTCGTCACCGGGCTTGAAAAGCTCCCCAAAGACGGCCGTTTTCTCTTTGTGTAAGCAATCACTGTTCGATTTTCGATCCGATGATCGTGATGGACCGGCTTCGTGATTTCAACATCTCGTTTATCTCCAAACCTGAAAACATGTCGATTCCGATTGTCGGCAGGACGCTGTACGGCGCCGGCTTTCTTGCCATTGACCGGGAAAACGACCGGAACGCGCTGAAAAGTATTCTGACCGCGGCGGACTATCTCAAGCGGAATCTCTGCAGCATCGGCATCTATCCGGAAGGCACCCGAAGCAAAACCGGAGAGCTTCTCCCCTTCCATGCCGGCAGCTTCAAGATCGCCCAGCGCGCCAAAGTACCCGTGGTCGTCGCGTGTATGTGCGGCTCCGAAAAGTCCCAGGTCGTCAATCCCTTTTCCTCCAACAAGGTCCGGCTCGACATTCTCGATGTGATCCCGGCTGAGACGGTCGCCGCCATGCGGACCGACGCTCTCGCCCAGCATGTCCGCGAGCAGATTCAGAACCATCTGCATCCGGCGGAGCAGGAGGCGGACTGATGGAAAAGGTTGCCCTTGTTACCGGTTCCTCCCGCGGCATCGGCGCGGCCACCGCGGCTCTTCTCGCCCGGGAAGGCTGGGCCGTGTGCATCAACTATCTGCAGCAGCGGGAGAAAGCCGAGGACCTTGTCCGCCGCCTACGTGAAGAAGGCCGGGTCGCCATGTGCCTTCAGGCGGATGTCTCCGACCGGGAGCAGGTCGACCGGATGGTATGCCAGATTGAAGATTCTCTCGGTCATGTCACGCTGCTGGTCAACAACGCCGGCATCGCCCGTCAGCAGCAGTTTCAGGACGTGGATCCGGAGACCTGGCACCGGATTTTATCCGTGAATCTCGGCGGCTGCTTCAACTGCAGCCAGGCGGTGATTCGTCCCATGCTTCAGGCGCACAGCGGCTGCATTGTGAACATCAGCTCCATCTGGGGCAGCCACGGCGCCTCCTGTGAAAGCGTTTATTCCGCTTCCAAGCACGCCATCATCGGGCTGACCCGTTCGCTGGCCGCGGAGCTCTCCCCCAGCGGAATCCGCGTCAACTGTGTCGCGCCCGGCGTCATCGACACGGACATGATTCAGGTTCTCGGCGAAGAGACGCTCTCCGTTCTGCGGGAGGAGATGCCGCTGCGCCGTTTCGGAACGCCCGAAGAGGTGGCCCGGTCCGTTCTTCATCTGGCCGTCTCGGAGTATATCACCGGTCAGGTGCTGACCGTGGACGGCGGTTTTCTGTTCTGATTGTTTTTCATCCGTTGACAAGGAGGTTTTCTACGATGCGCATGACCGATCTCATTGCGAAAAAGCGCGACGGACAGGCTCTGAGCACAGAGGAAATCCGGTATATGATCACCGACTATACTGCCGGTGTCATCCCCGACTATCAGATGTCCGCCATGTGCATGGCGATACTGCTTCGCGGCATGGATGACCGCGAGGTTCTGGACCTGACCCTTGCCATGCAGCACTCCGGGGATGTGCTGGACCTCAGCCCCATCTCCGGGATCAAGGCCGACAAGCACTCCACCGGCGGCGTCGGCGACAAGACAAGTCTGGTGCTGTGCCCCATGGTTGCGGCCTGCGGGCTCAAGATTGCCAAGATGTCCGGGCGCGGTCTCGGTCACACCGGCGGGACCATCGACAAGCTGGAGAGTTTCCCCGGCTTTTCCACCGCCCTTACCGAGGAGCAGTTTTTTGAAAACGTCAACCGCCACGGCATCGCCATCATGGGCCAGACAGCCAATCTTGTTCCGGCGGACAAGAAGCTCTACGCCCTGCGGGACGTGACCGGAACGGTTCCGTCCATTCCCCTGATTGTCAGCTCCATCATGTCTAAGAAGCTTGCCTCCGGCGCCGACGTGATTGTCCTCGATGTCAAGTGCGGCGACGGCTCCTTCATGAAGACCCCCGAGGATGCCGAAGAGCTCGCCCGGAATCTGACGCGCATCGGCCGTCTCGCCGGGAAGAAATGCGCCGCCATCATCACCGACATGGACCAGCCTCTCGGCTTTGCCGTCGGCAACGCCCTGGAGGTCCGGGAAGCCATCGCGGTCCTGAAGGGCGAAGAGGAGGGCGATCTTCTCCGACTGTGCCTGGCGCTGGGAAGCTGCATGCTGACCGAAGCAGGCTATGCCCCGGACCACGATGCCGCCGAGCAGATGCTGCTTGAGGCCGTGAAGTCCGGACGTGCTCTGGACAAGCTGGCCGAAATGGTCAGCGCCCAGGGCGGCGATGCGTCCGCGGTCTACAAGCCCGAGCTTTTGCCCTCCGCCCCGGTCGTCCGTGAAGTTCCGGCGCCGAAGGCCGGAACGGTCAGCCGCATCCGCGCCGAAGCGGTGGGCCTGGTCAGCATGAAGCTCGGCGGCGGCCGCGCGACCAAGGAAGACATCATCGATCCGCGGGTCGGCGTCGTCCTGCACAAAAAGCTCGGAGATGCGGTGGCCGAAGGTGAGTCTCTCGCCGCCGTCCATGCCGCGGATGAGAAGAGCGCCGAAGACGCGGCCCGTCAGCTTCTTGACTGCTATGAGCTCTCCGACGGCGAAGTTGTCCGTCCGCCCTTTATCCGCAAGATTCTTCGCGGAGACGAATAAACCCGTGATTTCCGACCCATCAAAAAATATGCTCCGTTCATCAGAACGCCCGGAGGCCAGGCCTCCGGGCGTTCTTAATGTTATGTGTTTTTTGTGTCTGTCGTCTCTCTTACCGTACCGCGTGATAGCGCAGATACTGAAGGATCTCGTTCAGGCCCGTGGAGTTGAGGGTACGGCCGTCTGCGGATGCATACTCCTGAAGGAGCAGGCCGCTCACGTCCTGAACCGAGGAGACCGCGTCGACATAGTAAGCGCCGGTTTCCTCGCATACCGTCTTGATCCAGCCGTTGGCCTCGTTGCACTTTGCCGCGGTCAGCCCGTCTCCGACGTTGTAGTCCACCGTGACCGAGGTCAGCGGCAGGCACAGGATCCAGGTGTTGGGACTTGCGCTGCGGACACTTTTGATCAGTGCCTCATACCGGTCGATAAAGTCGAACTGGTCAATATTGGCAATTCCGTCGTTTCCGAGGGCAATCACCAGAATCGGAGGCTGCAGAATCATGGCCGCATTGGCGGCGGTAACAATCGAGCCGTCATTCGGGAAGACAATCCGGCTGTCCGCGATGTCCGCCACCGCCATAACACCGGACGGGGACATCCACACCTGGGTGGTGCTCTCGCCTCCGTTCAGCATGCCGTAGCTCTTCAGGCCGATCCACGGGCTGTCACACAGGAAGGTCAGGGAGTCGATATAAGCCTGGCCGGCGTCCTCTGTCTCCGGCAGCGTCTGCAGCGACCCGTCGCTCATCTGAGCCGGCCGTGTTGCCGCGGCGTCCGCGCTCTCGGTCTGCACCGGCTTGCTGCCCAGCTTCACCCCTCCGCGGAACTGTTCTCCACTGTTCCGGGTAAAGGCGGCAAACAGCAGGCCGATGAAAATCGCGAGCAGACACAGAACGATCGCCAGTGCCCAGGCGATATTTTTAATTGCAGTCAGTCTGCCTCTCATTCCTGTTCAGCCAAAGCTTTGGCTTCTTCAATCACCTTCTGCTGGACATTGCCGGGGGCCTCCTCATAGCGGATGAACTTGCAGGAGAAGGAGCCACGGCCCTGGGTCATGGAGCGGAGGTCGATCGTGTAGGAACCCATCTCGGCCATCGGAACTTCGGCTTCGACGGTCTGCATGCCGTCTTCGGCGTTCATGCCGAGCACGGTGCCGCGGCGCTTGGAGCTGATATCGCTCATGATGTCGCCGAGGTTTGCATCCGGAATCGTGACCTGGAGCAGGCCGATGGGCTCAAGGATGGTGGGCTTGGCCTTGGGGATGCCGTCCTGGTAGGCAAGACGCGCAGCCGTCTGGAAGGCCATATCGTTGGAGTCGACCGGGTGGTAGGATCCGTCGTAGAGCGTGGCCTTCAGGCCGACCAGCGGATAGCCCGCGAGGACGCCCTTCTGTACCGCGTTGCGCAGGCCCTTTTCGACAGAGGGGAAGAAGTTTTTCGGAACGGAGCCGCCGAAGACCTCTTCGGCAAAGATCATCTCGTCCTGCTCATCCTGCGGCTCGAAGCGGATCCACACATCACCGAACTGGCCGGAACCGCCGGACTGCTTCTTGTGACGGCCGTGGGCTTCAACCTTGCCCTTGATCTTCTCGCGATAGGCAACGCGGGCCGGGGCCAGCTCGGTCTCAACCGCGAAGCGGCTCTTGAGCTTGGCGCAGAGGACGTCGACCTGGATATCGCCCTGGCCGGAGATGACCATCTGGTGGGTCTCGGCGTTGTTCACCAGCGTGAAGGAGATGTCTTCCTCGTTGAGTCTGGCAAGACCGCCGGCGACCTTGTCGTCCTGGCCCTTGGTCTTCGGGGCGATGGCCATGGAGTAGCAGGGTTCCGGCATCTCGATGGCGGGCAACTCTGCCTCGTTCTTCGGATCGCAGACCGTATCGCCGGTCTTCCAGTCCATCTTGCCCACGGCAACGATGTCGCCGCAGCAGGCGTCTTTCACTTCGGTGGTCTTCTTGCCGCAGATGCTGTACAGACGGCCGAGCTTATCCGTGGAGGAGGCGCGGACGTTGCGCAGGGACATATCGGAATTGATGCTTCCCTTCATGACCTTCACGAAGCTGTACTTGCCGAACTGGTCGGAAACGGTCTTGAAGACAAAGCCCTGGGTCGGAGCCGCGGGGTCAATGCCGTCCATCTCGACCGGAGCCGGGACATAGTCCATAACACCCTGCAGGAAGGCTTCGGTGCCGATGTTCTGCATGGCGGAACTGGCAAACACGGGAATCACGCTGCGGTCCTTCATACCGGCGCGGATACCGGCGACCATATCGGCCTCTTCCAGTTCCATCGTTTCAAAGAACTTCTCCATGAGCTCTTCCGTGGCACCCGCGGCGGTCTCCATAAGCTCCATTCTCAGATCCTCGACATGGCCGGCATCGGCGGCGGGGATCGCGCCCTTGGTGCTCTTGGCGCCGTTGGTCATATAGCAGACGTTGTGGACCAGGTCAATAACGCCCTTGCCGTCGCTCGTCGGAATCGTAACCGGGGCAACGATGCTGCCGTACTTGGCACGCAGGGCATCCACCACCGCGAAGTAGTCGCCGTGCTCTTCATCGCACTTGGAGATCACGAACGCCGTCGGGAGATTGGCCGCCTTCAGGTATTTCCAGCTGCGCTCGGCACCGACGGAGATTCCGTCCTTGGCAGAGCAGAGGATCACACCCGCTTCCACCGCGCGAAGGGCACAGAGGACTTCGCCGACGAAGTCAAAATATCCCGGGCAGTCCAGGACATTCACTTTTCCGCCTCCGAAGGTAACCGGAGCCAAAGAGGATGCGATGGTGATCTGACGCTTGATCTCTTCCGCGTCATAGTCGCATACCGTGTTCCCGTCGCTCACCTTTCCAAGGCGGTCGATAGCGCCGGTGACAAACAGCATACTCTCGGCAAGACTGGTTTTTCCGCTGTTTCCGTGCCCGAGAAGGGCGATGTTGCGAATGTTTTTACTTTCCATAATATGCTTCCTCTCTAGAATAAAAATAAATTGTATAGACCGATCAAGCAGACATTCCGTCTGAAACGCGATTCATTCTATTTTACACGATAGTGCCTTGGTTTGGCAACAGAAATTTTCAAATTCCGTCAAAATCTCATGAACAGGCTGATCAGGGAAACGACGATCGTATCCAGCAGCATCAGTACGAAGGGAAGCCAGGCGCTGACTTCACCGGTTCCGATCAACTTGACAAACACCAGAAGCATGCCCAGCACCGCGACAGCCGCTGTAATAATCAGGTTCATGCGGATGGCGACATACATGCTTCTGCCGGTGTCCGCAAGGTGCGTCAGCGGGCCGAGGCCCTCCCGGCAGATGACCGCCGAGACCTTGCTGGTTTCGGAGGGCTGCGCTTCCGAGATCCGGAAACGGTCGCCGTAAGGCGGGAAGTCGTATCCGTCCGTCGCCACGTCGAACACATCGTGAAGCAGCTCCGGCGTAATGTTGAAGTCGCGGATGGCAAAAATCGGGTGGCGGTTCGACGCGATCAGCTCCTGCAGAGCCGTGCGGATCTCAGGCAGACCGATGTAGTTGATTTTGAAAATCCCGTACAACACGCCGTCGATGGCCAGCAGCACCGTTGTCTTGTCCACCAGGCGGTAGGGCACCTTGACGTTCATCAGCTGCATCAGGTCCGGACTGCCGCACAGAACCGTGCTACCTTCGATCCGTCCCTGCAGGCCTCCGCCCGAAAGCCACTGGAAGTCCTCCACCTGCCGCATCCGGCAGTTGTTCTTCTCCATCAGTTCCGCAAAGCACGGGCCCAGTCCGGAACCAGAGGCCGCAACCATGCTCCCGGCAAAGCCGATGACGCGCTCCGCGCTGTCGTCGGCAAAAATGCGCACCGTCTCAATGGACACCGTCTCCTCCGGGAAGAGATCCCGGTCCGTCACGATCAGGTTCCGGCTGCAGCCGATGTCGTGGATGCCGGACCAGCCTGCAACGGCAGCGCCGCTGGAGAAGATTCTTCCGGAGCCGATGAAGAACGGAAGGGCAAAGGCAAGCAGCGCCGTCACCGGAACCGCACAGGAGAGAATTGCCGACAGGATATAGAGATAATCCCCGATGCTGTGTTTGACTACAGCCGTGAGCAGCGACAGCAGCAGCGCGGCCAGCAGCTGGACCAAAGCGCTTCTGCGAAACAGCGATTCATCCGGCGGTGTCTCCTCCGCCCGGCGTACAAAGCCCGCCGACGGCCGCACCGATTTCAGAAGGGTCAGGTCGCTTTTTGCGCGTACTCCCTCTTCCGCCGTCACGCAGTAGACCCGTTTCCCGATGGCCGGGACACGGATGGATTTTCGCAGGGCCCGGGCCGACAGCAGGGAGGAGAGCAAAACACCCATCAGGGCAAGACTCGAGAACAGACACAGGGGGATGTGCGGTGTTCCGAAGCCGCCCACCGCCACGCTCAGCGCGTCAAACGAACTGATCAGGCAGGCCAGAACGGCCAGCGAGTCGGCACCGAAGCGTCTCCGGGTCAGGTTCACCGCCGCGTTGGTGACCACATCCAGGCAAAGCAGCATGATGGTAAGCTGCAGCCCGAGGCACATCGCCGCCGAAACCTTGGCGGTTTTCAGCATGCCGCTCACCGGCAGCCCCAGGGTCAGATACGCCAGAATGGCAAGGACCACAAGGCCGATCTGAAACCGCATGCGGAGCATGGTCACCTGGGAGCCGTAATAGCGCGAGGCATTGGCCACGTTGACCTCTTTGCCGAGGTCCTCGCTGTCGTCCTCCATGGTGGCGGTGCTCTCCCGGTTTCCGATTCCGTTCAGGCGGATCCACAGCGTCATCAGCTCGTTGAGAATCCACTGGCCGAAGGACGGGAAGTCCCCGGAATAAAGGATCTCGTCATCTTCTTCCGGATCGAAGGACTCCGGCGCTTCCTCCGTCTGTCCGGCTGCCTTGCCGGCTTCGTCCGCGGACGGCGCTTTTTCTGCATCGGAGGGTGCGGGTTTCGCCTCGGCCTGCTCGCTCGGGACATAGTCCTCGAAGCTGGCATACGCCTTCGGTTCGTTCAGGGCGCGCTTTTTGCCGGGACGAGATTCTCCGAAGCCGTGGAGGAGCTTTTTCAGGCGGCCGACAGGTTCTTCATCCTCCTCGGCCTCTTCGGATTCTTCCTCCGGCTTCGCCCCGGTGGCATCTTCCGGTTCCGGAAAATGCCCGGCTTCTCCGGAATCGTCAGGCATCTCCCCGAACGGCTCCGACGCATCGGCTTCCTTCTTCAGCAGCTCCCAGCTGCTCTCCTGCAGTTCGTTCTCGGGCGGGAATTCTTCCTGCGGTGCTTCCGGCGGGAAGTCCTCTTCCACCCGATACTCTTTCTCTTTTTTCACCGGTTCCGGGGCGGGCTCTGGTTTTGACTTCCGTCTGGACAGGAGGTTCAGGTTCAGCTTCCGCCGGGGCTTGCTTTTGCCCTCTGCCGTCGGGACCGCTTCCGGTGGAGTCTGCTCCGCATCCGCGTCGATCACGGGCTCGGGCGGGAGAGCCGGTTCCGGTTCCGGCGTTCTCTTCTCACGCTTCTGGATGGCCGCCGCCTTCGGGATTACGCTGTTGATGGCTGCGTCCAGATCCGCGAGCTCATCCTCGGCGCTGTGCGCGCCGCCGGCTTTTTTCCCGATTCCCGGCATGTCCGCATAGATCGGATGCTGGTCCCCCAGCATGAATTCTCTCAGAATGTCCCGGAAATCCGGAGAGTTTTCCGCAAAAAGCGGTTCCTCCGCAGCGCTGTGCGCTCTGTTCTCCGCAGGCTCCGGCTCATGCAGGGGCTCTGTCCCCCGGTCCTGAAGCCCGCCGTCCTGGGATTCCGGGGCCGGTGCCGCCGCAGCTTGTTCTTCTTCCGGCTCCGGATCCGCAAACATCCGAAACAGCGCCGTATAGTCAACGTCGCCGTCGACCGCCGGAGTCTCCTCCGGTGGGGTATCGGGGAATTCTTCTACAATCTGCTGCCGTTTGCGGCTGCTCTTCCGCTCTTTTTTGTTTCTTCCTGCTTTTTCGCCCCTTCCGGGCTTCTCGGCTTTCTTTGCCTTTGTACTCTCTTCACTCCTGAGAGAGTCGGGATTGCTGTTATCAGATACGGCTTGCGCCGGATCCGCGGTATTCTCCGGAGTCGGCTGGGCCTCCGGAGCCACTGCTTCTGCGGTTATCTGACTCTCCTCCTCATTGATCTGCACCGCGGGAGTATCTGTTCTGTCCGGCGTCCGCTGGGCAGCCGGCCTTTCGACAGCCTCATACCCGTCAAGCAGATATGGTTCGAGCTCGCTCATCGTCAGAGCCTCATCGTCCCATGCCGTCTGCTCTCCGGCGTCGCTGTTCCAGTCCCCTGAAAACTCTGACAAAATCTCTTCGAGCGTGTACTCTCTTTCCTTCTCATACGCGCCGGAAACCGATTCTGCCGGATCATTCCGAAGATCCGTTTTCTGGTTCCATTTCTCCCGCTTCATACTTACCCCGTTCCGCCGTCAAAAACGACGATCAGATTTTTCTTCCAGGTTCTGCTGTTCAGAGACTGCGCTGGCGCATGATTTCATACATCACAATTGCGCCCGCCACAGATGCGTTCAGAGATGAAATCTTCCCTTTCATCGGAAGCGACAGGACAAAGTCACAGCTTTCGCGGACCAGTCTGCCCATTCCCGTTCCCTCCGAGCCGATCACAAGGGCCACCGGGCCGGTCAGCTCCGTTTTCCACAGGGGGCAGCTTCCGTCCGCCGCCGTGCCGTAAATCCAGACGCCGTGTTCTTTCAGCTCATTGAGCGCCGTCCGGAGATTTGCCACCCTGGCCACCGGCAGGTGCTCCGCCGCGCCGGCAGACGCCTTGTTCACCACGGCGGTCAGTCCCGCGCTTCTGCGCTTCGGGATGATCACCCCGTGGGCCCCCGCGCACTCCGCGGAGCGGATAATCGCGCCGAGGTTGTGGCTGTCGGTGATCTCGTCGCAGACCACCACGAAGGGATCCTCGCCGAGGGCTTCCGCCCGGTCCAGAATGTCCTGCACCGTGACGTAATCCCGCACCGCACAGACCGCGATGACGCCCTGATGCGCGTGGGTCTCGCTCATGGCGTCGAGCTTGCGCCGGTCGCACTCCACCACAGTGATGCCCTTGTCCCTTGCCACGGTGGAGATGAAGCCGAGGGTGCGGTCCCCGTCTCCGCCCGCGATATAAATTTTGTCGATCGGCCTTCCGGCCCGCAGAGCTTCCGTAATGGCGTTCCTGCCTTCAATCAGCTCGTTTTCTATCCCGTTTGTGTGTTCCATTTTATTCTCCGACTGCCGGGATCGCCTTGTCGGGCCGGCATTTTCAGTACAAAATATTCGAATACAAATTACAATATAACACAAGATACAGAAAATGGAAAGAGTTCTTTTTCATGTACTTCGGAAACTTTACAAATTTCTGTAGACTTTCCTAATAAAAAACAGTATAGTACGCTTATCTATCTGAGTTCGGAGGACGATTTTCGTGAAAGATCCCATGCGTCTGATCGACCGTTTCTGTTATCGGCATCCCAATTTCGGCATTCCCAATCTCATGAAATACCTGACGATTGCCAATGCCGTTTTCTGGATTCTCGGC